>NZ_JAKMQK010000006.1:0-90969 GCF_025771545.1 Campylobacter sp. IFREMER_LSEM_CL908 | reverse complement strand
ATCTAATGTTTTCCAAAAACTGACTTTATAAGAAGGATATTCTATTTTTGGAGTATATATAGTTCCATCTATATAAGTTAATGTTTTAGTGAGGTTTTGGCCTAAGGTATTTACACTAATTACAGGGTTAGTTTTAAATGGAGCTTTAGAAGTAATAACTGCCTTAGCTTCACCACTAGCATTAAATACTTTATCAGTCTTAGTTAAAGTAGCACCCCCACTTAAACTCCATTCTATTTTTTCATTAGGTTTACCACCTTTTAAAGTTACTTCGGCATTTTTATTAGGTTCTGCAATGATAGTACTTGGATCAGCATTAAAGGAAATAGCGTATTGATAAAGTTTGATTTTATCTAAATTAAGCTCCTTTTTAACACTACCTTGTTCGATATAATTAAACTTAATAGCAATATCTTTAACACTATAATCACTAATACCACTAAATTCTAAAGTAGCTTCACCTTTATTATTAACATTAAAGCTTTCTTTTTTAGCTTTTACTCCTTTACTTCCACTGATTTTATCAATAGTGGAATTTGGTAATAAACCGCTTATTTTAATATTAAAATCATCTATATAATCTATAGTTTTTTCTTGGGTTTTAAAGCTTGGATATTCTACTTTAGGAGTATATTCTTTAATCTCATAAGGCAATTCTTTTTTAAGATCTTTAGTCATAGTTTTAACTTCTAAATTTGGATTAACTTTAAATGGAGCTTTAGAAGTGATAACTGCCTTAGCTTCACCACTAGCATTAAATGTTGCTTCTTGATTGCTTAAAGTAGCGTCTCCACTTAAACTCCATTCTATTTTTTCATTAGGTTTACCACCTTTTAAAGTTACTTCAACATGATCAAGTTTTGGATCTTTTAAAGCTTTGTTATTATCACTTTCATAAGCATGAATTTTGTCTTTACTAAAACTAATGCTTGGGGTATATTGGTGGAGTTTGATTTCTCCACTTACTTCTTGAGTGCTAGCTGCGCTTTGATTATAAGTAGCAATGATTTGTAATCTTTTAATATTGAAATCTTTTACTCCTTCAAATACTACCTTACTCTCACCTTTATCATCAGCTGTACTTTCTTTATCGTTACTAATTCTTAAAGTTTTATTGCTTTGTATATCTTTAGCTTTCCATAAAACTTTTGTTTTTGGCATTAAACCTTTAAGTTTTACTTCAAAGTCGCTTTTATAATCAATCATTCCTTTTTCAAAGTCTTGATAAGTCACAGGATCTTTTCCAGCAGGAAGCTCCATAGTGGCTGTATAATTTTTAATCTCTAAATCTTTACTTCTTTCTTTTACTAATTCATCACTCATATTCTTAGCAATGATTTTTACTTTTTCATTTCCACTAAGTCCTATGATTTCTACATTACTCTCACCTTTATCATCAGCTATTAAATTAAGCTCCTTAGTAGTTTTATCTTTATCAACAAATAAAGCATTATCTCCTTGTATACTCCATTTAACTTTTGTAGAATTAGCTTTTAAGTTTTTATAACTTGCATGAGTTTTTTCTTTATTACCTATAATAGCTTTATCTAAGATAATATCATTATCTCCATAAATTGCTATTTGAACAAATGTTTTTAAAGTAACTCCCAATACATTAACAATGATTTCAGCTTTTTCTTTATCTTTCATGTTTACATCAGGTTTATAGATGATATTTGAATTTCCATCTTTATCAGTTTTATCTGAATTTGGCGTTTTTTCTAAACTTCCTTTACCATTTAATTTCCAATGAATTGCCAAATCACCTGCTAAATCATTTCCTGTAAATGTGATTAGAGATTTTTCATATCTTTGTATATTAGAAGGTTTAGCAAATATCCTAAAGTCTTCTTTTGGAGCTATGATAGTAATAGGGAAACTTTCTTGAGCATTCCCTGCTTTAGCAATTAAATTGGTTTGATGGACTCCATAAGAATGGATTATTTTTACAAAAACTTTTCCATTACTATCAGTAATATAATGATTTCCATCTTTTAAGATTACACTTTTTTGTTCAGGAGTTACACTCATAGCAACATTTTTAACTGCTTGATTAAAGCCATCTTTAAGCATAATACAATGAGTATTACCTCCCAAATTTCCGCAATAAGAAATATGATAAGTATTGTTAATAGCTTTATATTCAAGCACCATAGAATAATCTCTATCTATAAAATGAGTTCTAGAGCCTTCAATGGTATTATTTATACCTGCTAATTTTGTATCAAAAGCGTGTTTGAAGGCATCTTTATCTAAAGGTATGTTAAAATTCATAGCTATATTTGTGCCTTGTTTATCACTTTCATTACTTCTTTTATGGCTTAGCGAAAAAGTTAATGCAGGACAAGGTGAGTAAGTAATACCTCCTTCATACACCAAAGGATTTTTTTCTAAATCTTCATAGCAGTTTACATTGCCAAATGGAGCTACTTTTTCTCCATACCATTTACTCATATTAGCAAAAATAGCTACATTACTCATAGAAGGAAAAGCATATTTAATACCCATATCCCAGCCATTAGCAGGGCGTTCTAAGAAAGTTAGATCATTATTTGCATTTTTAAAATCATAACTACTAACCCAATCACTTAATCTTTGATAAATATTAGCATGGAAAGCTAGTGTATCTAACATACTTTCAAAGCCCAAAGATATTCTTTTATGCTCTCTGCTAAAATCATGATCATAAACTAAATTTAATCCTAGCATGATATTTCCTGAATTATCTAATGCTAATGCATTAGGATAATATCTTATACCACCACCAAAATGACCTATGATTCTATTATTATCATATCCACCTATACCGCTTTGTAAAAAATAAGATATTTTTGGATTATCTTCACTCATAATAGGTAAAAGAACTTTAGCATTACCACTTAAACCACCTCTATCATTATAGTTTAAATTAAACTCACTATTAATGGAGTGATTAAGAGTATGTAAATATTCTTGGATTAAAGTATTAGCTTGTAAGCTTAAATAATTGCTTGCTAAATCTCTTATAAACTCATCTCTTTCTTTACTATCTTTGGCATTATATACATTACCTATAGTTTGAATAACATTAACAACCTTATTAGATAATTCTTCATCTTCTTTACTAAGATTAGAATCTTTCTTTGGTTTTTCTTCTAATAGCTTTTTGACTCTTGGGTCAATGCTATTATATTCTTTAAGTATTTGCTTTTGATCATGGTTTACATGATTAAGTGCAAGAGTTTGATTGTTATCTATAATGATTTTATCTTGATTTTTTAAAATCATTATTTGAGAAAAAAGAAAAGTGTGAATGAGTAAAACAAATAAAAGCGTTTTTTTCATATCCCCCCCCCCCCCGAATCCTTTGCATAAAATTTTTTATTTGTGATGAGAATATGATAACACAAAAAATACAAAAGTGATAAAAAAGTTATAAAAATATTGAAAAATAGCCAAAAAATTAATAAATATAATAATTATTTATAAATTATAATCAAAATTACTCTTATTTTTTATTAAAAAAATGCAAATAGATTTATTATTATTTAAATATATATGAAAAAAACTTATCATTTACTTTTTAAAAATAATGAAAAATAAGCTTTTTGAATTTTTATATTTATATTTTATTATACTATTTAACATTTTTAAAAGTATTAGTATTTAGTATTTTTAGATAACAGTGTAAGGTGTATTTATCATATTTGGTATATAAAGTATAAATACTAAGCTTATATATAGTAATAAATAAAGAGTATAAATACCTTATTATACTCTTTAGATAACTACAATATAGAGTTTTTGTATAAATTTGATAATAGTTGTTATAATCTTAAAATTACTTATTAAAAAAATATATTTAATTATAATTTGTATGTTTTTATAATTTGGATAATAGGTAAAAGAATATATATAATATTTAACAGAAAATAAAAAGTGATTAAATAAAGTTAGATATATAAAGATATTTATAGTTTTATATGTTATTTTTATAAATTAAAACAAACATATTTCACAATTAAGCAAGATTAGCACAACCAAGAATTATTTAGAAACAAAAATTTTTTGAGAAATATAAAAAAATGTCTTTAAGTAAAAAAGAATTTGCTAAAGTATTAGGCGTTTCTTCAGGAATTATTGATAATCTAAGAAGAAAAGGTAAAATACAATCTATGGAAGTATCTTGCTATGTATTATTTTCCATTGAAGAAATAGCTAAAGTTGTATCAGGGATTAAATCTTTAAAATGAGATTTAACTATACAAATTATTGAATTTTCAAAAGTATATGTTATTTAGATATTTAATTTCTAAAGTATGGATACTTAGGTGTTTGATTAATAAACCATACGCTTTCTAAATCCACCATTACTTCTCTATCACGAATTATTACCACAATTAAAATCTTTTGACAAATTAAAAAAAATATTTTTTGTACACACTTTAAAGGAAAATCAGTGATTAAGAGCTTAAAAAAATTTAACTGTTGATAAAAAACTTATATCAAAGTGCTTGTACTAAAAATTTATATATTGAAGCTAGGATTTTTCATGGAAATATTGATAAGAATTTTTATTTTAGATATAAACTTAATAAAAAGGGTGTTCTTTTAAAATAGGAAAATATCCTATAACCATATTAACACGAGCGAGAGAGATTGCAAATGATTATAACGACATGCTATCATAAGGCATTAATCCAAAAGAACATATTCAAAAAGAAAATACTAAAAATCAAAATATAAAAAAGCACTTTATGGTACTAATAAAGTTCAAAGTTATAAAACTTCACAGATGAAGCAAGATTTAAAGAATTATTACTTACGATTAATAAGTATTTTTACAAAAATTTCTTTGCAAATTAGTCCATATTTATTTTTTAAGAAGTGCTAATATTAGAAATTTAGAATAAAAAGAAGTAGATTTTGAGAAAAAAATTAATAAAGTTAAAGCAAGAGAGGATTTTATTATTCCGCTAAGTCAGAGTGTTTTAGGCTTGCTTTTATATGTTAAAAATTTTTCTTACTCAGATTCAAAATATGTTTTTTTCAAATGATATAAGTAAATATAAAATAATGAGTGAAAACACATTAAATCAAGCCATTAAAAGATTAAGTTTTGGTGATAAAATACTATATCATGGTTTTAGAGCTACTGCTTCAACTTTTCTTTATGAGTATAAAAATATTCATAAACAAGATAGTGAAGTTATAGAACTATGTTTAGATCATAGAGAAAGAAATAAAGTAAAAGCAGTATATAATAGAAGCTTAAGACTTGATGATAGAGAAGAGAGTTAATGCGATGGTGGAGTGATTTTATTGATAAATTAAAAAGAGATAAGTGGTTTAATTTTATAATGTTTGTAAATTATAAACACATAAGAACTTTTTAATTTTTGTAAATTTAATAGTATTTTATTGAATATCTTTAACGCAATTATTCTATTAGTAGCTTTCTTAATACACTATTTTGTGAATTTATATATTTTAAAACAACACTTTTTTTTATTTTATTTTCATCTAAATCTAAGAAATCTAAATAAGCTTGAAATAAATTATTATTTAAATCATCATCAAATTTATGACTTACAACCATATTCATAGAAAAATGATTAAAAAATTTCTTACAAAAATCGTTATTATTTTTAAATAGCTGTACTAACTCTTCTTTTTTAAAAAAATTATATTGCTTGATTGCTTCGAGATAAAAACTATTTTCTATATTTTCATAGCTATTAATAAGAGCATTAATATTTTCATATTTGCTTGTTTTGTATTTTTCTTTGGTATCTTCATAATAATCTTTCCATTTTTCATTTTCTAATAATTTTAAAAGTGCTATGTCAGATCTATAATCATGATTAAGATCAAACTTAAATTCTTCCATAACAAGAGCTTCTATATAGTGCTGATTGATTTTTTCTTCTATGTCGCTTAATTTTTTCTTTGTAATTTGTGTGTAGGTTGAAAGTAAAATTTGATAAAAACCATAAGGAAAGTGTGTCATTCCATTTTTTAAATAAAAGTCTATTTTTAGGAGTGAATTTTCAATATCTTTTACAAATTGTTTATCACTTAAATTACCTACCAAATATTCTATCTCGCAGTTTTGAAGTTTATAATAAAGATCAATTTTTAAAGTTTGATAAAAATCGCGTCTTAGTTGGTATTTTTCTTCTTTATTTAAATAAAACATATTTTTTAGGTATTGTTCATAAAGATGATAATCTGAAGATAAGTCGTTTTCTTCTATTTTAATAGAAAGATATTTTTTAGTTTGAAATATTAATGAGATATAGCTTAATTTTAGAGCATCTGAAAATGTTTTTTTATTTTCATACTTGCAAAACAATAAAAAACATTGCGTATTAAAATAATCTATATGTTCTAACACATGATATAATAATCTTAGATTTCCATTGCATTGTTCTTTATATCTTTCGAAAATAATATTTTCAATAATATTTCTTATCTCATCTGTAATTTTAGTATATTTATTTATTCTATCTTTTATGATTGCTTTTGCTACTTCATCATTGTCTTTTATCGTTATTTCACAATCAATAACCTTCTCTTTGTATATTTGATACCAGTTTTTACTATTATATTGTTTGGCTTGTTCTTCTTTATTATTTTCAATCAAAATGCCATCTTGTTCTTTTAATTCTTCCTCATGAAAAATCACAACAACATTACATTCTTTTTCTTCTTTAAGTAAATTTACAAGTCCTAAAATTTCTTTCAAAGAAAGATTATCAGATCTTCTTTCTATATTATCGAAACACACAATAATATTATAAAAGTCTTCCTTTTTTAAAAAGGAAAAAATAGCATCACTATCTATATCTATTAAGCCGCCACTTATACTTTTAACCAAACCTTCTAAACCTTTAAAAGTTGTTTTGGTAATTTTATTATAATCTCCATGTAGGCTTACAACTATTTCTTCTAATATTTGCTTATAACTTTCTTTGCCAAAAAGATCTATATAGACAACTTTTTTATCTTTAGAAAGTTTCTTTTCAACTTGTTTCCATAAATAAGTTTTACCTATACCCCAAGATCCATTTATAGCTAAACATTTTTTAGATTTTTTATTTAAAAAATTTGCGATAGTGTCAATCTTATTCATTATACACTCCTATAAAATATTTATGTAATTATATAAAATTATTTAAGTTTTCTATGTAACTATCCTCCAAACCTTAAAGCTATAGATAGTTACATATTCTTTTTAAAATACCCCTTACAGCTACGCACTCAGACAGCCTTTCTTTTTTTAAAAAATATATAAAAAAATACATACGCATACGCGAGAGAAAAAACAAAAAAAGTTGAGTAATTTTTTTTCAATGTTTAAACAAATTTTTGTTTTTTCTGTTATTTAATATTAAATTAATTTTTTGACTTTTATAATTATTCATATATCAAAAATAATCATAGAAAGACTCAAAAATGAAAAAAATTATCTTAGGTTTAGCAGTTATTGCTTCATTATCTAGCGTTGCTTCAGCTTTAAATCATAGTTATCATAGCAAGAAAAATTTTAATAATTCACAACAAGAATATATAGAAGGTAGAAGTATAACTTGTGCAACTTTTCATAATTGCCAGACAATACATCAACCTATTTATCAAGATGCTTTTTGCAAATGGAAAGGATATTGTTAATGTTTGTTAATACTTGTCACGGCTTGGTAGATACCAAAGTAGAATATCGAGATAAACCTGCATTAGAAGAGGCGATTGCTAAACAGCAAGAAGATACAAAAAAAGTAGAAGCTGAAGCTAAAAAAGAAGAACAAAGTAATTCTACAAATGCTGATAATCAAGCAAATACTAGCAAAAAAGATCGGCTTTTAGATATATCTGCTTAATCTTAATATTAGGGTAGTGGGTTTTGTCCATCTTCCGTGCTACGCACTCAGACAGCCTTTCTTTTTTTTAAAAATATATAAAAAAATACATACGCATACGCGAGAGAAAAAACAAAAAAAGTTGAGTAATTTTTTTTCAATGTTTAAACAAATTTTTGTTTTTTCTGTTATTTAATATTAAATTAATTTTTTGACTTTTATAATTATTCATATATCAAAAATAATCATAGAAAGACTCAAAAATGAAAAAAATTATCTTAGGTTTAGCAGTTATTGCTTCATTATCTAGCGTTGCTTCAGCTTTAAATCATAGTTATCATAGCAAGAAAAATTTTAATAATTCACAACAAGAATATATAGAAGGTAGAAGTATAACTTGTGCAACTTTTCATAATTGCCAGACAATACATCAACCTATTTATCAAGATGCTTTTTGCAAATGGAAAGGATATTGTTAATGTTTGTTAATACTTGTCACGGCTTGGTAGATACCAAAGTAGAATATCGAGATAAACCTGCATTAGAAGAGGCGATTGCTAAACAGCAAGAAGATACAAAAAAAGTAGAAGCTGAAGCTAAAAAAGAAGAACAAAGTAATTCTACAAATGCTGATAATCAAGCAAATACTAGCAAAAAAGATCGGCTTTTAGATATATCTGCTTAATCTTAATATTAGGGTAGTGGGTTTTGTCCATCTTCCGTGCTACGCACTCAGACAGCCCCCGCACCCCAATTATCGCAAATCATAGCACCTTAACAGGTGCGATTTGCTAAAGCACCAAAAAGGAAAACTATCTATTAAACCCAAACCCTCTATCGTTTCTTTTAGTTTTTGCTTGTTCAAAAGAATTTTCAAAAGCTCTTTGATATTTAAGCTCTTTTTCTATTCTTTCGGCTTTTAATGGAAATATTTCTTTTAACTGCTCCACGCTTAAATTTTTTTTCGCACCATCTGCCTATTTCTTTTAGTCGAGTTTCTAATCTTTCATTATTTGTCTTGTGTGTTTCAAACAAAGCTCTTAAAGTATCTCTATCATCTTTGACTTTATCCACTTAATATTTCACTATCTCCTATCACATAGACTTTTGTGAAAATCCATCCCCTGCTTTTTTTAATATATAAAAACGCATACGCGCGAGAAAAAACAAAAAAAGTTGAGTAATTTTTTTCAATATTTAAGCAAATTTTGTTTTTTCTCTTATTTAATATTAAATTAATTTTTTGACTTTTATAATTATTCATATATCAAAAATAATCATAAAAAGGCTCAAAAATAATGAAAAAAATTATCTTAGGTTTAGCAGTTATTGCTTCATTATCTAGCGTTGCTTTAGCTTTAAATCATAGTTATCATAGCAAGAAAAATTTTAATAATTCACAACAACAAGATGGAATTTTAACTTGTGAAAATTTTCATAATTGCCAGACAATACATCAGCCTATTTATCAGCATCAAGCTTGTGCTAAATTAGGTATTTGTATAAATCACTAAAGGATAATGATGGGATTAGTATATTCTCAATGTTGTAATCAAGTTATTGATACAAGCTTGCGTTATACAGCAAAACCACTATTAAAACTTGAAGAAGCTAAATTTGAACAAGAAAAAAAAGTTGAGAATGATAATACAAAAAAAGTAGAAGCTGAAGCTAAAAAAGAAGAACAAAGCAATTCTACAAATACAGATAAAGCAGACAATAAAAAAGATCAGCTTTTAGATATATCTGTTTAATCTTAATATTAAGCGGCAGACTTTGTCCGTGCTCCGTGCTACGCACTCAGACAGCCCCCGCACCCATTTTAGCACAAAACATATGGCACCTATAAGGTGTATTTTATTTAGAGAAGAAAAGGTGCTTCTTTTGAAAACCTTATCTTGCTTCTTCTCTTCTTCATCACGGTGATTGCTATTTAATGGCATTAAAAGCTGTATTTTTAAAAGTGTTTAAAAAAGATTTTCTAAATCATTCATTTGTGTAGTTTCTTTGATATTTACAACCGCACTCCATTTATAGTTTTTTTACTTAAAAATTTTATCCTATAAGTTTGATATATTTTTCATAGCATTATTTATGATTTCATTTTTTAACGCAATTGTTTGTTTAAAATAACTAAGTGATGAAAATCTTTATTATGTTGGATTTGTATAAAATTGGATTTTAAAATTAATACTATATATTTATCTCATTGTCATGTTTATCTATAATTATTTTAAAATAATTGATAATTTTTTCAGGATTTTTATTCCATTTCTTCAAATGTTTAAAAATCAAAACTGCTATATTTATTTTAAGCTTCATTGTAGTTGGTTTTAACAAGACCAAATCAGTGATTTACATATAAATATGGCTTAGTTATATCAATCAAGTGATGAAGAAGATTATATTTTTTAAAAAAGAAAGAATTTTACTTGTAGTTCATACTATATAGAAGGCAGTACGGCTTACATTATTTCAACATCAAACTTAATCAATATTTTTTAAAGATTATTGCAGTGGTTAGATGTTTATTATCTTTAATATTCAAGAAGAGTATAAAATAAATTTTATTTCATGTTATCAACTTAGAAAACAAGAGTATAATTTATTCTTATATCATTTAATGACTCATAAAAAAAGAGAGAGTAATCATTAATAAATCTTGATTATTATTACAATAACATAATAATTGCTACAATATACCTTAGAATAATTATACAAAATATTTTAAAATTAATTTCTTATACTTATTTTGTATTGCTTCAATGTGAAGATTAAAAACATCAAGATAAAATATTATCACACAAGTTCGAACACATTTGGCACTTTCTTAGTTAATAAAACTACTATCTTTTATTTACCAATCAAGAAATATTTGATTAATAAAACTAACTAAGGAATATTTATCCAAACAGATTATCTATTTAGATGTATAAAAGGATTTGCTAAATTAAGAGAATATAGTTATATTTTTGAAATAAAACATAAAATAATAGAACAAAGAATAAAAATTATATCTTTCATAAGCATCATGGTTTAAAAGCTACTTTAGAAGCTTTTAATATAGATAAAAAGATACTTTTTAGAAAACAAGAAATTTATCACAAAAATAATGATAATTTAAATACCCTAAATACAAAATACACTAAAGTAAAAAATATAAGAAGTTCTTTTGATTTGGAAATTACTTTAAATATTAAAAGACTTAGGCATATTTATATAAATTTAGATAAAGAAAGATTGTATTATTTTTTAAAGCCTACCTCCTAGTGTTTCCACCATAGGAAGAATCATCTCTAAAGATAAAATGAGAATAACACTTACAAGAATTAATTATCTAGGCCAAAATAAAAGCTACAAGAGAAAGTTAAAAATAGATAACTAAAAAAATCTTAAAACAACTCCTATGAATACTTGGGCAATAGATACTATAAAATATGTCAATAATAAAATAAAATATATACTTACTATGATAGATTTAGTTACAAGAATTGATTATACTGTAGCTTTATCTCCTAAAAAGACAAGATATACTAGCATATCTTAAAAGTTTTGTTATTATCTTAAAAACTAATAATCCTCATAAAAGAATTTAGTATACTCACAGATAATGGCTGTGAATTTAAAAAACTATGAATGTTTTATTTAAAGAACTTAACACTACTCATTATTGTACTTATCTAAAGAATCTTAGAATGAATATTCATAATGAAATATTTAATAAAACCTTAAAAGAAGCATTTGTTAATCATTATAAAGATTTATTATTTATAGATCTTAAAGAATTTAATCAAGAAATGATTAAGTAGTTAGCAGCTTATAATACTATCTTGTTATATCCAGCTTTAAAATATAAAGTTTCCTCATTTGCACTTCATCAATTAAGAAATATTTTTCTTTGTTAGACTTTAAATCAATATTGTTTTTTTCTTGCAGTCTAAAAATTTTAATACATTACCTATTTAGCAAAAAATATCATTTTTTTACATTTTTACAATAAAATACAAAGCATGTGCAACATTAATTATAAATCATACGCCTATTAAACTCGCCATTTATTCTTGTTAAATATATTTTATCTATTTTATTCTTTGTATTGCATTTTTAAAATTTCAATAATTTTAGAAATTTTAAATTAATTTGATTTCAATATTGCTAAAAAACATCTGTTGAAATAGATTATAAGTTATTTTTATATAATGGTTGCGAAGGGGAGATTTGAACTCCCGACCTTCGGGTTATGAGCCCGACGAGCTAACCACTGCTCTACTTCGCGGCATCATATGAAGTGGATGGGGTAAAGGGATTCGAACCCCTGAATGACAGGACCAAAACCTGTTGCCTTACCGCTTGGCGATACCCCAATAGAAATTTTTTATTTAAATTAAAAGTGATATTATATATTATTTTTTATACAATGTCAAGAAAAATGCTATAATATTTTTAAAATATTTTCAAGGAATGATTTTATGGGATATATAAGTATAGAACAAGCTATAAAAGAACTTCAAGATGGTAAGATGTTGGTAATGGTGGATGCAGAAGATAGGGAAAATGAAGGGGATTTGATTTTCCCTGCACAATTTAGCTCACAAGAAAAAGTAAATTTTACCATCACTCACGCAAGAGGTGTGGTATGTGTAGCATTAAGTGAGAACTTAGCTAAAAAATTTGAACTACCTTTAATGGTACCTAAAAACACATCAAATCACGAAACAGCTTTTACCATCACTGTCGATGCAAAAAATGCAACAACAGGAGTAAGTGCTTACGAAAGAGATATGACTATACAAATTTTTGCTGATGATAATGCAAAGGCGAGTGATTTTGTGCGTCCTGGACATATTAATCCTTTGATAGCAAAAAAAGGTGGAGTTTTAGAAAGAACGGGCCATACAGAAGGAACAGTGGATTTATGTCGTTTGGCAGGATTAAAAGAAGCATGCGTAATATGTGAAATTGTTAAAGATAATGGAGATATGGCTAGAAGAAGCGATTTGCTTGAGTTTTGCAAAAAACATGATATTAATATGATTACTATTTCAGATTTAATCGAGTATCGTTTAAAAAATGAAAGTTTGATTTCTTTAATTAAAGAAGAAGAAAGTATTTTAGCAGGTTTTAAAGCTAAAAAAATGACTTTTAAAGATCACAATGAAAATGAACACATAGCTTTTAGCTTTGGCACTTTGAAAGAATGTGAAAATGTTAAATTTTATCTTAGTGGAAGCGACTTTGAGCTTCTAACTTCTAATAAATTTAATGAATTATTAAAACAGATTGAATTTTTAAGTCAAAAAGGTGGTGTAATCATTTTCATGAAAAATGAAAAACAAGAAAACATACAATTTAAAAATTATGGCATAGGAGCGCAAATTTTAAGGTATTTAAAAATTTCAAAAATCAAACTTCTAAGTCAAAATACCGATAAAGAATTTATAGGCTTAAAAGGCTTTGGGCTTGATATTACAAGCAGTGATTTTAAAGCTTAAATTCTAAAAACTTAAACTTATCGCCAAAGTTAAACATCAAATTTTTACTTTGGTTGATAAAGTTTTTATAAATTTGGAGGTTAATATTTTTAACTTGCTCGATAATTTCTTCTAAGCCAAAATCAATTAAAGCTTGATTTTGATTTTTATATTCTAACACCTCAAAGCCCTCTTCTTTTAAAACTTGTAAAAAATGATCAAAATTTACATTATATGTAATATCACTTTTAGCAAAAAAATCTTTTAAGTTTTCTTCAAAAAGATTATACACTTGGTGATTTTTATACATTCTAATACTAATTTTTTCTTCTTTTTTTGCATAATCAAAACATGCAAAAGTTAGTTTTTCACAGGTTTGTTTTAATTTGGATAAAAAGGGTTTATAAGAAATACAAAGCTCGCTATTAGTGATAGAATATTTTTCACATTCTTTTAAAAGATCTTCATTCATAGCTTTAAAAACAATGTTTAAATCATCATCAACATATGCCATTGTTCTATCTTTTATAAGCTCACACGCAAAACAATCAAATAATTCATTAGCGTAAAAAAAGGCGTTTTTAAAATGACATTCTTCTAAAGAATTATAAATTTTTACATCCAAATCATACTCATCAAAAAGTTTTTTTTGAACACATTTTAATTTTTCATGTGGCTCTACGATAAAACACTCAATCTGCTCTAAAATATCAGCCCTAAGAGTGTATAGAGCTTGTATAAAATCAAGCATTAAATGCCCTTCATTTGCCCCTATTTCTACAACTTCAACCGGTAAAATTAGCTTTTTATCATCTATAAGTTTTAAAAAATGATTAGCTAAGAGTGTTCCAAACAGATTTCCCACGCTAACTGCGGTATAAAAATCTCCATTTTTACCAACACTCACAGCTTGGGAGTAATATTTATCAATCCAATTTTGAAAAAACTCACTAAAAGCTATCATTATAAAGCATTAAATTTGACTATAAAATCAAGTGGATCAACTTGCACACCATTAACTAAAATTCCAAAATGCAAATGTGGCCCTGTAACCCTGCCGCTAGCTCCACTCAAACCTATAAGCTCACCCTTTTTTACCTTTTGTCCTACTTTTACATTAAGTTTTGATAGATGATAATACTGAGAATAAATCCCATATCCATGATCAATTACCACTGAATTTCCTGCATAATAACGATTTGAAGCAATCCTTACAATACCATCATTGCTAGCATAAATTTTTGTCCCACTTGCTGCTCTAAAATCAGTTCCGCTATGATAACTTTTAAGAGTATCATTAAACAATCTTGCTTTTCCAAAAGCACTTGTAATTTTACTTTCTAAAGGGTATGTAAAATTGCCTTCAAATAAAGCCATATTGGTATAAGTATTATAAACCTTAATAGCTTCTTGATATTCTTTGCTAATGCGATCAAGTGTTTCTTTAGGTGGATTAACCTTAGAAGCACTAACTTTTAAAAATTCTTTTTTATAGTTTCCTTCGCTAAATTTTATGTTAATTTCTTCTTTGGAATTATCTTTAAATTCAGCTATTAATTTTCTATCTTTAGGATTTTTATAAGGTATGGCTATACTAACAATGACTTTATTTTTATACTCAAAAAAAGGAAGTTTTTTAGAATTTGAGCTAATTTGTAAAAAATTATTTTTATCAAATTCTAAAAAAATTACTTGCCCTTTTACAAGCTCAATCTCTCTAGCTTCTAATGCAAATACCAAAAAACAAAGTAAAAAAAGAATTTTTCTCATACACTAAGCTCTTTAATATCAGCTATTTTTAAAAACTCACGATAAATTGCACATACTAAAGCTTGACGATTGTTTTTAATATTTTCATCTTTGTCATTAATCATTACTTTATCAAAAAAAGCATCAATTTGTGGTTTTAGTGCAAAAAGGCTTTCTAAAAGCTCTTGGGTATTATTTTCTTTTGTTTTACACTGCATAAAAGCTTGGTATAAATCTTTTTCCTCTTGAATGTTAAACAAATTTTCATTAATTTGAACTTCACTTAATATTGCAATATTTGCCAAGCGCTTAAAAGTAGCAAAATTTTGACTAAAATCTGCCTTATTTGCACTTTGTATTAAAGCTTTAATACAAGAATCAATATAAATAACATCATAAGTTTTAGAGCTAAGCACAGCTTTAACAAAAGAAGCATTAACCTCATAAAAAGTATATAAGCGCTCTAAGATAAAGTCTAATAAAATTTTCAAATCAAAGCTTTTATATTCACTAGCTATTACTTCTAAAAATATCTTAAGATCAAAATTTTTATTTAAAGCTAGAATAATTTTTAAAACACCATTTGCTGCTCTTCTTAAAGCATAAGGATCTTTTGTACCACTTGGGATTTTCCCCATTGAAAAAAGCCCCATGAGTGTATCAAATTTATAAGCTAAAGCTACAGTAGAACTAAATTCATTACTTGGCATAGCTGAATTATCGCCATTTGGAAGATATTGTTCTTTAATCGCCAAAGCAAGCTCATCGCTCATACCCATAGCTTTAGCATAATAAGATCCCATAATACCTTGAAGATCAGTAAATTCATACACCATTTGAGTGCTTAGATCAGCTTTTGAGTATTCTATGGCTTTTAAGATTTCATCTTTTTGAGTATTAGCAAAAACTTCACAAAGCTTAGTAGCGATTTTTTGCTCTCTAATGATTTTATCTTTTAAGCTTCCAAGTCCTTCAAGATATACCATTTGACTTATTTTATCATTATTTAAGCCCTGTGCTAAGTCATTTTTCCAAAAAAACATCGCATCGCTCAATCTTGCTCTTAAAACCCTTTCATTTCCATTAATGATTTTAGAATAATCTTTACAAACCGCATTAGAAACTACGATAAAATGATTGCTTAAAGTATTGTTTTTAAATACTGCAAAATAGCGTTGATTTTCTCTCATAGAAGTAATTATCACTTCGCTTGGGATTTCTAAATACTCTTTTTCAAAATGCCCTAATAATGCCTTTGGATACTCTGTGATAGCTACAACTTCAGCTAAAAGCTCATCATCTTCTGCAATAGTAATATCATTTTCTTTTTCAAGTGTCTTTAACTGCTCAATAATAAGCTTTTTTCTTTGTTCTTGATCTAAAATAATATAATTTTGCTCTAGAGTTTTAAGATACTCATCAATATTTGAAAAAGGTATTAAATCATAACTAACACTTCTATGAACAAAAGTGCTTTTTGCGCTTTTAACGCCATAGCTTTCAAATTCAATCAATTCATCATTTAAAATACAACAAAGCGAGCGAATAGCTCTGATAAATTCAAAGCTACCATCACCCCATCTCATAGTTTTACCAAAACTCAAGCTTTTTAAAAAAGCCTCGATCATTTGAGCTAAAACCACCTTGCTTTGCAAGCCTTGTACTTGTTTTTGACAATACAATACTTCTTTACCCTTAATTTCTTTAAATTCAAGCTCTTCTTCTTTTAAACCACTTTTTTCTAAAAAACTAAGCCCTGCTTGAGTAAGCTTTCCATCTTTATAAGCTATCGCCCTAGGTGCACCTATAAATTCCACAAAAGAATCATCTTGTTTTTCTTTAAAATTTTCATGAATAAAAACTAATCTTCTAGGAGTATAGAAAAATTTAAATTCAGATTCTAAATGATACTCTTGTAAAATCTTTTCCCATTTTTTAGTAATATTTGGAAGTTCTTTTAATAAAGGAATAGCAGGAAGTTCTTCTGTACCTATTTCTATTAACAATTTCATTTTACACTCTTTTTTAAAAATTTTTTAGTGTATTTTACCTATTTTTTTTAAAATCTTTCTTTGTTTTTAATTTTTCTTCTCTTTGTTTGGCTTTTTCTTGCATTTGGCGGTTAAAGCCAAACACAAGAAAAACCATAAAAGCTACAAACAAAGCAATAATAATATAATCTATCATTAGTCCCAACACTCTGCGTTTTTAATACCAAGCTTTGAAGCACTAAACACTGGATCTCTACCTTGTCTTTTTTGCTCGCTAAAATCTTTTAATACCTTTTTCACTATACCACCAAGCAATAAAATAGAAATGATATTAATCGTAGCCATAAACGCCATAGTAGTATCAGCTAAATCCCACGCAAATTTTAAATCCATATTTGCACCAATAAAAATCATAAGCACGGCACTTGCTTTAAAAAGATTAATAATAATAGGATTTTGAGTAAGGTATTTAATATTTGCTTGAGCATAATAATAATTTCCTATCAAAGAAGTAATAGCAAATAAAACTATACTAACAGTAGTAAAATGTACACCTAGATTTCCATAATATTCTTTCATGGATTCTTGCACTAAAGGTAGTGCTGTTAAAATAGGCTTACCGTCTACACCAATATTATTAGCATAAGCAAGTGAAAATAATACCAAAAATCCTGAACTTGTACAAATAATCACATCAATTAACACAGAAAATGCTTGAATAACCCCTTGTTTTGCAGGGTGAGTTGTAAGAGCTGAAGCTGCTGCATTTGGTGCTGAACCCATACCTGCTTCATTAGAAAATAATCCTCTTTTTATACCTATAACTAAAGCAGAACCTGCAAATCCACCAAAAATAGCTTCAAAATCAAAAGCACTTTTAAAAATCATAGAAAACACTTCAGGAATTTTATCAAAATTCATAAACATCGCTATAATAGATAAACCAACATAAATCATCGCCATAATAGGAACGATAACCGAACTTACTTTACCTATTTTAGTATGATCACCAAAAAACATATAAGCAGCAAAAATAGCCAAAATAGCCCCTATTACAATAGGCCACCAACTTTGCGAAAAACTTACTTCACTAGCATCAACCATACCTTTATAATAAAACTCAAATGCTGAAGTCATAGTTTGACTTTGAAGTCCATTAAATCCATAAGCATAAGTAATGATTAAAATCACCGCAAAAACAGCTCCAAGCCATTTTAAATTTAAAGCTTTACTAATATAATAAGCAGGGCCACCTTTAAAACTTTTTCCATCACGACTTTTATAAACTTGTGCTAAAGTGCTTTCTGCAAAAGCTGAAGCGCCACCAAAAAATGCCATAGCCCACATCCAAAACAAAGCGCCAGGTCCGCCCAAAACAACTGCTACTGCAATACCTGCAATATTTCCTATACCAACTCTTGAAGCTGTTGAAATCATCAAAGCTTGAAAAGGAGTAATATGGTGTTTTTCATGTTTTTCTTGCTTTTCTGTCAAAATGTCAAACACATAAGGAAGCATTCGAAATTGCACAAAACCTGTCAAATAACTATAATAAAACCCTACAATAATAAGCAAAATAACCAAAATGGAATAATACTGATTATTTACAAAGCCAACAAATTGGGATATTAAATCCATATTTATCTCCTTTTTATAATTTAATCGAGTGTAAATTTATCATAAAAAAATGAATTTGCTACAAAAAAATATAATTTTATATTAATTTTATTTTATTTTTTACAGCTATGTGAAAATTTAACTCACGATATTTACCAAAAAAACACATAAAAATGCTTTTAAGTAAAAAGAAAACTTAATTTTTATACACTTAGTTTTTTTAAAATTTTATAAGGTGTTTAAATTGAAACAAAATACGATGAAAATTTTTGTATTTTTTGCCATTATTGTTTTTTGGGCTTATTTTTCATTTCCTATTGAAATTTTACAAGTTAAAGATCAAAATGGCTTAGCTACAGGAGAATATGCTTATACTATAGAAGCCAAAGCTTATGTTCATAGTTACTTCACAACACTTGGTTTAACAGTAGGTGGAATTTTAATAGGAATAGCACTTGGTTTTTTCCTAGCATTTTTAAGATTTTTAGAAATCCAAAGTTTAAATTTCATCATAGATGAATACATAGACATTATACGCGGAACCCCTCTGCTTTTACAGCTTTTGATTTTTTCAGTAGTGATTTTTGCTACTTGGAGTGATAATTTTTATGTAGCTATTATTGCACTTGGACTTAATAGTTCTGCTTATGTAGCTGAAATCGTAAGAAGTGGAATTCAAAGTGTAGACAAAGGACAAATGGAAGCATCAAGAGCAATGGGGCTTAATTATTCTGCTTCTATGAGACTAATCATCTTTCCGCAAGCAATTAAAAATATTTTACCTTCTTTAATGAATGAATTTATTTCTTTATTTAAAGAAACTTCAATAGTGGGCTATATTAGCGTTATGGATATTACCATGCAAAGTAAAAGCTTACAAGCAATTTATTACAACCCTAAACCTATTATTTTTACAGGACTTGTATATTATGTAAGCGTTAAAATTTTAACACTGATTGCAAGATTTATAGAAATGAGATTAAACAAACATGATTAAAATAGAAAATTTGATTAAAAAATATGGAGATTTAGAAGTTTTAAAAGATATTAGTATTGAAGTACATAAAGGTGATATTATTGCTATTATAGGGCCTAGTGGAGGTGGAAAAAGTACTTTTTTACGCTGTTTAAATAAACTTGAAACACCAGATAGTGGTAATATTTATATCAATAATATCAATATACTTGATAAAAAAACAGATATCAATAAAATTCGACAAAAAGTAAGCATGGTATTTCAACATTTTAATCTTTTTAATAATAAAAATGTTTTGGAAAATTTATGCCTAGCGCCAGTACAAACAAAAATCATGGGTAAAGATGAAGCAGTAAAAAAAGCACGAGAATTACTCAAAAAAGTTGGCTTAAGTGATAAAGAAAATTATTTTCCTCATAAGCTTTCAGGCGGACAAAAACAGCGTATTGCTATAGCAAGATCATTAATGATGAATCCTGATGTGATTTTATTTGATGAGCCAACTTCAGCTTTAGATCCTGAAATGATAGGTGAGGTTTTAAATATCATGAAAGAAGTAGCTAAAGAAGGTCTAACCATGCTTGTAGTTACACATGAAATGGGATTTGCAAGAAATGTAGCTAATCGAATTTTCTTTATGGATAAAGGCATTATAGCAGTAGATGAATGTCCTAAAATAGCTTTTGAAAACCCAAAAAATGAAAGATTGAAAGAATTTTTAAATCAAGTTTTAAATCATTAAAATTTTTCAAAAGAGGCAAAATTTTGCCTCAAAGCTTCATAACTCACTATGCCTACACTTGTAGCTAAATTTAAACTTCTACCACAATCTTTCATCGGTATAGTAATGGCATTTTCCCATTTTTTTTGCATTAAATCCATAGGCAAACCAAAACTTTCACTTCCAAAAAATAAAAAATCACCTTTTTGATAATTTACATCAAAATAAGCTTGAGTAGTTTTAGTTGTTGCAAAGAAAAATCTATCTTGAAATTTTTCATACTCTTTTAAAAAATCTTCTAAATTATCCCATAAAAAAGGATTTAATTTTTTCCAATAATCAAGCCCTGCTCTTTTAACTGCCTTTTCATCAATACTAAAAAGCGGATTGATAATATGTAAAGCAAAACCTGCATTAAAACACATTCTACCTATACTTCCTGTATTTTGTGGTATGCGAGGTTCAACTAAGACTATATGAAACATCTTTTTCCTTGAAATGGTGTCCCCAGCAAGGTTTGAACTTGCGGCCTCAGAATTAGGAATTCTGCGCTCTATCCAGCTGAGCTATGAGGACAAATATTTTTATTATTTTAAGAAAAAATTTATTTTATAGAGCTTAAATTTTAAGCTCTATAAAAAAACATTTTGGATTTTCATCAAAACCTAAAACTCCATTATGCGCATCAATAATTTGTTTTGATAAAGAAAGACCTAAACCATTACCTTTTAACTTAGTTGTTTTAAAAGCCTCAAAAACCATTTTTTTATCTTTGATACTTATACCATTATCATAAACTTTAATAAAAACCCTATCTTCTTTTTGTTCGCATTTAACCTTTATATAACCATCATCATTTTCGCTTTCTTCAATAGCATCTATGGCATTATAAAGTAAATTTTGCAAAACTAAAGCAAGTAAAGATTTATCTGCATTGATTTTTAAATCTAAAAATTCAAATTTAAAATCGATGCTAGCTAGATAATTATAAGCTCCAATAGCTTGCTCACACTCATCTTGTAACTCCTGTAAATTAAACTCATTTAAATTAACATGTACTCCTTTTGTAAAAAGTAAAGTAGAATTTACAATACGCTCTACTCTTGAAATTGCTTTTTGGATTTCTAAAACTATATGCTTATTTTTTAACTCACTTCTTTCAAACAAAGTAGAGCTTAATAAAGAAATAGAACCTATAGGATTGCGTATTTCATGTGCTAGGTGTGCTGCAACTGTTCCCATGCTAGCTAACCTTTCATTTCTTTTTTCATCACTAATATCTGTTGCATTTACTATAAGTTTATCAGTATGAGAGGTGATTTTGATTAGATAAAATTTATGATCAAACTCAAGCTCATAATGTGTTTTATCAAGATCAATGCATTCTAAAAGCTTTGGCTTTTGTGTAGCTAGGTTGTTTTGCAAAATAATATTTTTATTTGCGTCTAAAATCCACAAAGCCATAGGCAAAACCTCTATAATCTCACTTACCATTTGTCTTAATGCAGTGTAGTTTTCATTAAGTTGCTTATATTCATTTTCTATAACATAGGTTTGCTCTATTAAGGCTTTTAATCCTTGTTGTAAGTTTTCTTTTTCACTAGAATCTAAACTTTTTAAAATATTCTCATCCACACTTAATCCTTAATTAAAAATTGAAAATCTTCTAAAGTATATAAAAGCAAATTACGCTCCTTATTTAAAATAAGCTCTTTACTAAAGCCACTCTTTGAAAAAAGCACATATAAATTAGGTTGAATTTGCAACTGTTTTGCTTTACTTTTTAAAATATTTAAAACATTTTTACATATTTTTCTTTCTTTAAATTTAACTTCACCTAAAACACAAAAATTGTTTTCATGATAATACAAGTCTATTTCATGATAATAATTCCAAAAACTATACACTTGATCCACTTTAAGTTTTTTTGCTAAAAATTCTTTACATAAAAGTTCAAAAGTAAAACTTTGGTATTTTTCCAAATTTTCTTGGATAAGTTCCATTAATTCATTATATTTTTTCATCGCGATTAAATTAAGTTTAGGATATATAAAATAAAAGAAAAATCTTAATCCTTGATTTTTAAAAACAACCTTATCTTGTATATTATAAGAGCGTAACTCTTTTTTAACTTTCTGTCTTTTGTTTTTTATGATTGGCTTTTCTTGACTTTTTTCTAAGATCAAAATATTTTTCTCTAAAAGTTTATTAATAAGTCCTAGAGCCTGAAAATGCGGAATAGATTTATTAATAGAATAGCGTTTTCTATCGTTTTTACTTAAAACACTCAAAGCTTTTAAAGCATTCTCATCTAAATTTAAAGAAGCTAAAATATCAAAGGCTTTCAAAATAAAAACATTTAAGATATTTTCATATAAACTTAATTTCAAATCAAATTCAAACTCATCAAAAATACTATAAAAATCAAAAATACTTTCAAGCTCCAAAGTTTCACAGCGTTTTGAAAAATCACCAAATTTTATAATCACATCCTTAAAATAAATATTTTGTATGTTATAATTTTAACAAAAAATTAGAGGATTTTTTTTGGATATTGAAAAACTAAAACAAGATATTATTTTAAAAAAAGGAATATATTATTTTGATTTTACAGCTAGCGCTTTAGCACTAAAAAGCATAGAAAAAGAAATTAAAAAAATTCTTACCACCTATGCAAATACACATTCAGATAGCTCTTTAAATTCTTTTATCACACAACAGCATTATGAAAACGCAAGAATAAATTTAAAAAAATACCTTGAATTAGATGATAGTTTTGCTCTTATAGCTTGTGGGAATGGATCTTCAGCAGCTATAAAAAAATTTCAAGAACTTTTAGGTCTATATATACCACCACTTATTAAAGAAAAATATTTTAAAAATACAGACAAAAATACCTTACCTTTGGTTATAGTTGGACCCTATGAACACCATTCTAATGAACTTTCATTTAGAGAAGCTTTGTGTGAATGCGTTCGAGTGCCCTTAGATAAAAATGGAGAATTAGATTTTAATTTTTTAGAAAAATTATTACAAAAATCCAAAAACAGACAAATCATAGCAAGCTTTAATGCAGCTTCTAATGTTACAGGAATTTTAAGTGATTATAAAAAAATTTACACTTTAATCAAACAACACAACGGTATAGTTGCTTTTGATATTTCCACTTTAGCTCCTTATGCTAATTTAGATCCTAAATTTTACGATGCAGTGTTTATTAGCTCTCATAAACTACTTGGAGGTGTAGGATCTTGTGGCTTACTTGTTATCAAAAAAAATCTATGTGGCAATACCCCTAGCTTTGCAGCAGGTGGAACTGTGGGCTATGTTTCAAGAACATCTCAACAATATTTATGCGAAGTTGAAAATTTAGAAGAAGGTGGCACACCTGGAATTATTCAGCTTATTAGAGCAAGTTTGGCTTTTAAAATACGCAATGAAATAGGTTTAAAAAATATAGAAAAAAAAGAAAAAGAACTTTGTGAATATTTTTTCAAACAATGTACAAATTTTCCAAAAATGATCTTATATGCAAAAAATATCACTAATAGATTACCTATTTTTGCTTTTAATATAGAAGGAATTTCTCCTTTTGATTTAGCTTATAAACTAAGTAAAACTTATAAGATAGAAACAAGAGCAGGTTGTGCTTGTGCAGGACCTTATGGGCATGATTTACTCAATCTAAAAGACAATCAAGAATTAAAATCTAAACCAGGTTGGCTAAGAGTGGGTTTTCATTATACACATACAAAAGAAGATATAGAATATTTTTTTAAAGCCTTGAATATAAGTATCAAGGCTTTAAGTTAATTATTGTAAATCGTATTTTTCTACGATTTTTTGGTAAGTACCATCAGTTTTAACTTTTTCTAAGCCTGCATTAATTTTTTGAACAAGCTCGCTTTGTTTTCCTTTATCAAAAGCTATACAAAACCCTGAACTTCCATCATTTTCTTCTAAAAATGCTTCTAGCTCTTCATTAGTTTTTAAATAACCTTTACCAATATCTTTATCCGTTAAAACTGCATCTACTTTGCCAGCTTTTAAAGCTAAAATTGCTGCTAACATTTCTTCACTTGCAACTACTTGAGCATTTGGAATAGTCTTAGCAGCACTTTCTTGAATAGTTCCAAGTTGAACACCTATTTTTTTACCTTCCAAACTTTGTTTATCACTAATACTAGAATCTGTTTTTAATTTTAAATATAAATTTTTAGTATTGAAATAAGTATCACTAAAATCCATGCTTGCTAATCTTTGAGGAGTTGAACTCATAGCAGAAGCTATCATATCAATCTTTCCAGCTTTTAAGGCAGGAATTAAACCATCAAAACTCATATTTACCCATTCAAGTTTTAAATTTTCTCTTTTAGCAATTTCTTCCAATAAATCAACATCAAAGCCGGTAATTTTTGCATCTTTAATAAAATCAAAAGGAGGATAATTTGCAGCTATACCTACTTTATAAACTTTTTCACCAGAAGCACTAGCTTGATTTTTATCGCTTGAACAAGCACCTAAAGCTAATATACCAAATAACGCTAAAACAACATATAATATTTTTTTCATTTTTTTCCTTTGTTAAAATTAAAATAAAATTGATAAATGATTATAATGTGTTTAAACGCCTGTATTTCTTCATATCCGCCTCCTTTATAATAAATGTGAGCATAATTATAGCAGAAAAAAGTTTTTTGTAAAGAGTTGTTATAGAATATTTTTTATTTAAGTTAATTTTTATATATTTTAATTAATGAGTTTAAATTTTTACCTTCTTACTAATCATTAAAACATAACCTATTCCAAGACAAATAGACCACATAGAACTGCCACCATAACTTAAAAGTGGCACAGCAACTCCTTTTAATGGAGTTAAAGAAATAATTCCAAAAGCATTCATAAAAAATGAAAACAATAAAAGTAAAGCTACACCTGAACAAAATAAAAAATGGACCTTATTTTCACAGCGCCCAGCAATTCTAAAAATTCTAAGTATGACCATCAAATAAATCAAACATATAATGCTCAATCCCAACAATCCTATTTCCTCAGTAATCCCTGATAAAACAAAATCCGTATGCACCTCACTTAAAAATCCCAATTTGAAAGTTCCAAGACCCAACCCTTCTCCAAAAAATCCACCATGAGCTATAGCATTTAAACTATGTGAAATTTGATAAGGTTCTGAGTTATGGCTTACTCTTAAAGCACTTGCTAGCCAATCAGGAAAAAAAGGTAAAAACGCATCTTGGATATTTCCCCACCAAGCAGAAATACGCTGAATTCTTCTTTGATTACTTAAAATCACCAAAACCCCAATCATTCCAACAATAACCACGCCAAAAGCAAAAAGTCTTTTACTAGCTCCTGCAAAAAATGCTAAAGCAAAAACCAAGAAAAAAGAAATAACACTTTGGCCTAAATCATTTTGTGTCATATAAATATAGCCAATAACAAAAGCAGCTAAAATAAAATAAGGAATTAAAATTAAAACTTCGTGTTTGATTGCTTTTTTGCTATCATCAATTCTTCTTGTATAAGACCAAGCAAGGAAATAAATCAAACCTATCTTAAAAAATTCAACAGGAGAAATAGATAAAGGGCCAAGCCTAATCCACCTTTTAGCACCACCTGCTGCAGTAGCAAGAAAGGTAGGTAAAAAAGGCAAAATAAGTATAAATAAAAAAGAGATTAACAAAACACTTATCATTAAATAATGCGCCATTTTACTATCAGGATTTAATCTTGAAACAAAATAAATAATAGCTATACCACTAAGTCCAAAAAAAAGCTGTCTGATAAAAAAATGAAATTCATTATATTCTAAATAAAGCACAGTAAAAGCACTTAAAGAATATGAAAAAAGTATCCCTATAGTTATTAGAATGCAACTTAAAAAAAATAATTTTCTATCAGCAACCAAAATTTCTTCCTAGAATTTTATAAAAATTAATTTTAATAAATTGCAACTTAAAATGATGTTATTTGGAGATTATGTATTGTTTTTATATAAAGATTTTAAACTCTCATAAGCAAGCTGAATTTTTTCAAATTCCTCACGACAATAAGCTTGTTCGATTTTGCTTTTACCTTGATGGCGATCAGGATGATAAATTTTAACTAAATTAAGATAATTTTGTCTAATAGTAGCAAAATCATCACTAGAATTACATCCTAAAGTTTGGAAATAATTCTCAAAAAGTTTAGCCAAAGCATTAAATTTCCAATTAGTATTGGCTTTATTTTTCATTTTATTTCTAAATTCTAAAAGCTGAGTTTCATTGATTGTAAAATCCACACAATATTTTAAATGCTCATTTACGCTTGCTAAAATTTCTAAAAGATTTAAAGTATTATCATCTTTGTATTCTACTGAAAAAATACAATTTTTCTCATCATACATGCTTTTATGATCTTTAAAATATTGCTCTAAATATACAGCAAACATTTTTTCATTAGAACTTAAAGTTATTAAGATATTTTTTTGTGCAAAACCTATTTTAGCAAAGATTACAGGCTTTAAAGTATTTGCTTGAGCAAGATTTAATTTAAAGGTCTTATAATGCGCAAAAGCAAGATTATCGATTTGGTTTCCAGTATTTTTTTTATACTTGTGATTAACAAGTTTTAAAAAATATCTTCTTTGAGGAATTTCATTTTCCACAAAAAAAGATAGGGTTTTATTTTTATTACCTATAACTTTAGAAAAATTTTTACGGATAAGATCTTGAAAATATTTAAACATTAAAAAATCATCAGTATTAACACTAACAGATTCTAAAGTTTGCACTACTTGCATAAAATCCTCTCTATAAACCTAACTCCACAAAAATGCCTGTTCATCTAAAGCACTAGTGTGTTTTAAAATTTCATTTGGACTATAATCGGCTTTATACGATAAAGATTGACACCCTTTTACAAAATATCCTAAATAAATATATTTTAATTTTTTTAATTGTGCAAGCTTGATTTCTGTTAAAAGCGAGTATTTTCCAAGACTTAGATGTGAAAAATCAGGATCATAAAAACAATATATACTAGAAATTCCATCTTCTAAAATATCAATCAAATCAACACAAACTAACTTATTATCTATATAAAAATCAAGTTCATATCCAAAAGTACCTGCATTATCTACATAAAGATTGTAATATTTTCTAAAATTTAAATCATAAATTTTCCAATTTCTTTTATCTTTTTGATAATGGTGGTATTTTTCATAAAGCAATAAATGCTCATCACTTAAAGAAGGTTTTTGTAAGATTATTTTAGTAGCTATATTTTTTTTTAAAACCCTACGATAGCTTTTACTAAAATGGAAATTTTCTACCAAAATACGCAAATTTTGACATTCATTACAATCATTACATATTGGTCTTGAAAAATATGAGCCAAAGCGACGCCAACCTCTTGAAACTAATTCTTGATTTTGCGCTTTGTTAATAAAAGATATATAATTATACTCATTTCTACAATATCTATTTTCAAGATAAGGACATTCTTCTTCTAAAGTACAAAAACCAATAATATTATTCATTAGATCTTTTTAATATCACTATTTTTTACAAATTCCATAAATTCATTAGCTAAACGCTCTTCTTTTAAAAACATATCTTCAAATTCTTGTTCTTGCTTTTTATCTTCATTTTGCTTAGCTAAGTCTTTTTGTATAGCATCTAAGTCAGTATTTTTCATACTAACTCCGCTTTTACTCGCTTTAACCTTTTCTTTTTTTATTTGACCTTGTTCTTTTTGGAGTGCTTTTTTTATATCTTTTAATTCATCTAAAAAACTCATGATTGCCTACTTTCTTTTATCTTTTGTAAGGCTGCAGCTATAGCAGCAATTACTTCTTCTTTATTTTCTTGGTGTCTATCTTCTGTCTTTTCCAAAAGCTCTTCCATATGTGTTTCTATGAAAGAAGTATCAAAATACCCTCTTCTAAATTCTCTTATTTTGGTAATTGCAATCAAAAATGGAACAGTTGTTCTAATATCATCAATCACAAATTCTTTCAAAGCTCTCTCAAGTCTATTAACTGCACTATCATAACTTGAGCCCTTAACAATTAATTTTGCAAGTAAAGAATCATAATAAGGTGGCACAGTATAGTCTTTATATAAATGACTATCCACTCTCACAGATGGCCCTAAAGCTGGAAAATACTCTGTAATTTTGCCTGGACTTGGAATGAAATTTTTCCATACATTTTCTGCTGTAATCCTAGCTTCTATCGCAAAACCTCTTGGTTTTATATCGCTTTGCTCAAGATCTAAAATTTCCCCATTTGCTATACGAATTTGTCTTGTGATAAGGTCAATCCCCGTGATTTCTTCAGTAATTGGGTGTTCTACTTGAATTCTTGTATTCATTTCCATAAAATAAAATCTATTATAATCATCAAGTAAAAACTCAACCGTCCCAACATTCGTATAGCCCACAGCTTTTGCAGCAGCTACTGCAGTAACTCCTATGGTTTTTCTTAGTTTTTCTGAAATACTTGGGCAAGGTGCTATTTCAATGATTTTTTGATGTCTTCTTTGTATTGAGCAATCTCTTTCACAAAGATGAATGATATTACCATAATTATCTGCTAAAATTTGAAATTCAATATGCCTTGGATTAATAACATATTTTTCCATAAAAACTTCATCATTTTTAAAAAAACTTAGTGCTTCTCTTTTGCATGCTTCAAAAGATTTTTCCAAATCCTCTTCTTTATGTACTACGCGTATGCCTCTACCGCCACCACCACCACTAGCTTTTAAAATTACAGGATAGCCTATTTTTAAAGCTTGAAGTTTGATTTCTTCTAATGTGCAATGATTTAATTTTTCAGTACCTGGAACTACAGGGATTCCATTTTTTTTCATTAAATATCTTGCTATGTTTTTATTACCCATTTTACGGATAACATCTGATTTTGGACCTATAAAGATAATCCCTGCTTCTTCGCATTCTTTTGCAAATTCATAATTTTCACTTAAAAAACCATATCCAGGATGTATAGCATCAGCTCCACAAGCTTTAGCAATCTCAACTATTCTTTTACCATCTAAATACCCTCTTATGGCATCAGTTCCTATTCTATATGCTTCATCAGCAACTTTTACATGCAAACACTCATAATCAGGTTCAGTATAAACAGCAACACTTTGTATATGCAAATCTCTACAAGCACGGATCACCCTTACTGCAATCTCACCTCTATTGGCTATTAAAATCTTATGTATCATGGACTTTGCCTTAAGCTAAAATATTAAAAAGAAGATTAGCATAAAAATATAAAAATTCTATAAAAATATTTATTTTTGCTAATTTTAAGAATTTTTTGATAAAATTACTCTTTATTTTTGCGCCCATAGCTCAGCTGGATAGAGCATTTGATTGCGGTTCAAAAGGTCAGAGGTTCGAATCCTCTTGGGCGTACCACTTACTTCTTTTTTACAGAAAATTCATCCAAATCCAATTCTTTTTTATCTTTAAATTGATACCATAAAAATAAAATAAAAAATATCGTTAAAATCACAGCTAAAATATAGTAAGTTCCGTATTCATTTTCAGATAAAAATAAATTTTTGGTATTCATACCAAAAAATCCAACAATTAAATTTAAAGGTAAAAAAATTGCAGACATAATACTTAAAAAGTAAATATTTTTATTTATTTTTTCATTTCTTGCGGTATTAATATAAGTGTAAATCCCTTCCAATCTTGATATATTTTCTTTAATATTTTTTTCCAAAACAGCTAAATTTAAAATAATTGTTTTTAAACTTTTCTTTATAAAATGATGCTTACTATGACAAATTTTACAAGCCTCTAAAACAGAAGAAACCATGTTATAACTTTTACTAAGCTTGACTTTTAATATAAAATATTTTGTCAAGAAATTCTTTACTTTTTTATTTTCTAAAATCAACTCCTCTCTTTTTTCTATAGAAAGGTTAATGGTATTATTTTTTTCTTTTTCATTTTGCAAAATTTCTTTTAATATAGCTATAAATTCCGTATTAGAAAATAAAATAAAATTTTCATCTTTATACTCAAAAATTTGATTTTCTTTAAAAACAAATACACTTTTAGAATTTTTAGTTATATCTAGAGTGAAAATATCAAAATCATCAAATTCATAATAAGCATTTGATATATTAATATTGCTAATAATTTGTTTTAAAGTATCATTTAACACATTCTTTGCCTATAAAATTCTTTTCTAAAATTTTCAAATTCATCTTTAATAATAGCTTCACGCATTTGCTTGACCAAATTTAAATAATAGTGTAAATTATGAATACTTGCAAGTCTAAAAAAGGTTAATTCTTTGGCTTTAAATAAATGATTTAAATAGGCCCTTGAAAAATTCTTACATGTATAGCAAGAACATTTGCCGTCTATAGGGGCATGATCAGTGATAAGTTCTGCTTTTTTGATATTAAATTTTCCAAAGCTAGTAAATAAAGTACCATTTCTTGCATTTCTTGTTGGCATCACACAATCAAACATATCCACACCTCTTGCTACATTTTCTACTAAATCTTCAGGCGTGCCAACTCCCATTAAATATCTAGGGCGATTGTTATCCACATAAGGCATCATAGCTTCAACCGTATCATACATAGCCTCATTTTCTTCTCCCACGCTTAATCCACCTATAGCAAGTCCATCAAAATCCATCTCGCAAAGTGCTTGAGAGCAAATTTTTCTAGCTTCAAAATCAGTCCCACCTTGGATAATACCAAAGATATTTTGCCCTATTCCCACACCTTGACTTTGTTTTAACTTATGATAATCAATAGCTTCTTTTGCCCATTTTATAGTGCGTTTTAGAGAAAGTTCTATCCTTTCTTTACTTGCAGGTAAGGCCACTAAATCATCTAAAATCATCATAATATCTGAATTAAAATCATATTGTGCATCTAAAACACTTTGCGGGGTAAAATAGTGCAAACTTCCATCGATATGACTTTTAAATTGAATACCTTTTTCATCAGGTTTTGAATTTTTACTTAAAGAAAAAGCTTGAAAACCTCCACTATCTGTTAAAAAAGAGCCTTCAAATTTACTAAAACCGTGCAGGCCACCCATTTGCTTAATCACTTTAGAACCAGGCCTTAGATACAAATGATAAGTATTTGCTAAAATAATTTTTGCATTTAAAATCTCACTCATATCAACAGCATCTAAACTTTTAATCGCAGCCAAAGTTCCAACGGGCATAAAAATAGGAGTTAAAATTTCACTATGTGTAGTTTTTATACGACAAGCTCTAGCATTTGCACTTTTATATTGAACTTCAAATTCCATTATTTTTCCTATATTTTTTGCATAATCATACCAAAGACTTGCTTATAAGTTTTTTTGAAAGAAAGCCTGTTTTTAACAGGCTTAAGAAATTAGTAGTTTTTTACAAATTCAACGATTTTTTCACAACCTTCAATAATATCTTTTTCATTAGTTGCATAAGAGAGCCTAAAATACCCTTCCATGCCAAAACCAATACCTGGCACCAAAGCTACTTTTTGCTCTTCTAGCAGTCTTTTACAAAATCTCATAGAATCATTATCAACTTCTTTACAAGATATAAATAAATAAAAAGCTCCTTGTGGAATTTGTTCTAATTTTAACTTATCGCTTTTGGCTAAAATTTCACAAGCTAATTCTCTACGCTTTAAAAAGGCTTGTCTCATCATTTCAATATCATTATCTGCTTTTCCAAGTAAGGCTGGTAAAGCTGCGTATTGGATGATTGAACAAATATTTGATGTACTTTGTCCTTGTAGTTTTTTAACAGCATTATTAAACTCGCTCATTTTACTTGCCATGTATCCAAAACGCCACCCTGGCATAGCACCACATTTGCTAAGACCATTAATACTTACAGTTCTATTTAAAGCATCTTCACTAACTTGTGCAAAGGCACAAAATTCTCCATCATAAACTAATTTTTCGTAAATTTCATCACTTAAAACTACTATTTTAGTTCCTTCTAAAACCTTAGCTAAAGCACTTATTTCTTCTTTAGAATATATAGCTCCTGTAGGATTTGATGGAGAATTAAACATCAAAACCTTAGTTTTTGAAGTAATAGCTTGTTTTAATTGTTCTGGGGTGATTTTAAATCCATTTTTTGCTTCACCTTTTATAAACACAGGAGTTGCGCCTGCAAATTTTACCATTTCAGGATAACTCACCCAATAAGGACTTGGAATGATAACCTCATCACCTTCTTCAACTAAACACTCAATCGCCATAAACAAAGAATGTTTAGCACCAACATTGGTAATGATTTCACTTGTTTTATAATCTAAACTATTATCATTTTTAAATTTATATTGTATAGCCTCTATAACTTCTTTTATACCCACAACTGGCGTATAAGCTCCACAACCTTTTTCAATAGCTTCAATTGCTGCTTTTTTAATGATTTCTGGAGTATCAAAATCAGGCTCACCTGCCGAAAAACTAATAACTTTCTCACCATTTGCTTTTAAAGTTTTGGCTATATCAGTCATTACTAAAGTTAAGGATTCTCCTAAATTTTGAGATCTTTGGCTTAGCATTTTCTATCCTTTTATCTTATACTAATTTTAATTTTTGTAATTGTTACAACTTGGAGCTTAAAAAATTCTACGAGTAAAATCAAGATTGTATATTTTTAAAAAATTTTGTGTAGAAACTATACATTTTCTACACAAACTATTTTTATTTGTTTCTTTGGGTAATTATTCTAAAGCTTCTATGTCGCTTTCATTATGATGAATAAAGCGTTCATCTTTTTCTATAGTTTCAACTAAACGCCCTACTCTTTCCCATCTAACTTTTTTATTTTCATCCCATGAAAAATAAATAAACCAAGGTTGCCCAACTATATATTTATAATCTACACTTCCCCAAAATCGACTATCGCTAGAATGATCACGGTTATCGCCCATCATAAAATATTCATTTTCAGGTACTTTATAATAATAAGCATTAAAACCATAAATATTATTAGCACCTAATTCATCAAAAGAAGCAGGCTTCATAGCAAATTGTCCCAAATTTAAATAGCGAAAAAATACACTGTCTATATCCACTCTAGAATCATAATGTATCCCTTTTTCTACAAAAGGCTCTTTTACAAAAAGTCTTCCGCCTATGATTTTTGTTTTATTAGGATAATAATCTTTCATATATTCATCACCCTCAACCATACGCACATATAAGGTTTTATTTGCAAAAACTACTTCATCTCCGCCTTTGGCCACACATCTTTTTACATAGTGGATTTTTGGCTCATGCGGATATCTAAATACCACAATATCCCCTCTTTTAGGACCTTCACCACTTACTAAATGTCCATTTTTATTAAAATCAGGTAAAACAGGAATTTCCACCCAAGGAATATGCGGGGTTGGAATACCATAAGAAAATTTTTTTACAAATAAAAAATCCCCTACTAATAAAGTATTTTTCATAGAACCGCTTGGTATAGTAAAAGCTTGTATAAAGAAAAATATAATCAATAAAACAACTACTAAAGTTCCCGTCCAAGATTGTGTAAATTTATAAATTTTCTTCAAAAATTTCATTTTTTTATCCTATTTTTAGCTGATTTTATAGTATTTTCTAAAAGCATAGCAATAGTCATAGGCCCTACTCCACCTGGTACAGGAGTGATATAACTAGCTTTTTTACTAACATTTTCAAAATCGACATCGCCTACTATTTTTCCATCAACTCTATTAATCCCAACATCAATTACCACCACACCTTCTTTAACCATATCTTCTTTTAAAAGATTTGGACAACCTGCTGCTACGATAACAATATCAGCATTTTTTGTATAAGCTTTTAAATCTTTTGTATAAATATGACAAATACTCACACTAGCATTAGCATTTAACAAAAGAGTAGCCATAGGACGGCCTACTATATTTGAAGCTCCTATTACAACTACACTAGCTCCTTGTAATTTTATATCATAATGTTCTAAAATTTTCATAACTCCTAAAGGTGTACATGGTAAAAAACCACCTTTTAAATTAAGATTTAAATTTCCGACATTAAAGGGGTGAAAGCCGTCTACATCTTTATTAAAGTTAATACTTTCTAAGATTATATCTTTATTAATATGCGATGGCAATGGAAGTTGAACTAAAATTCCATCTATACTATCATCATGATTTAAAGTATTAATCAAAGCCAAAAGCTCATTTTGAGTTGTATTTACATCAAGTTTATAAACTAAAGACTTAATTTCACATTGCTCGCAAGCTTTTGCTTTAGAACCCACATAAGTAGCACTAGCAGGATCCTCGCCTACTAAAATTACAGCCAAACAAGGTTCTATACTTTGAGCTTTAAGTTCTAATACTTCTTGTTTTAAATTTTCTTTTAACTTATCACTTAGCTTTTTACCATCTAAAAGTGTCATTTCTTTCCTTAAATTTTATAGCTTTCTTTAACTTAAAAAATTGTATCATAACAAAACTTCTTTTTTTGTTAAAGGCAATGAATGAAAATTGTATTATTTTTATTTTTTATAATTTATGGTGCTTGGGCTGAAGATTTTATCTCTCCTAAAGAATACCAAGAGTCCCTTTACAAAAATCCAAGAGGCATAAGTTGTGCTAAATGTCATGGCGATGGAGGTCAACAAATACTAGGTTATTACGCTAAAAATGGAGAAAAAATTCCTTTTATTGTGCCAAGTATTAAAAACACTCCTTATACGCGTTTTAGAAAAATTCTAAATCAACCTCAAGAGGCAAAAAGCATTATGCCAACTTACTCGCTAACAGAAGATGAAATAAAATCACTTTATGATTATATTACTAGCAATAAAAGGAGTAAAAAATGAAAAACAATAAAAAAGCCTTTGAGGAAGCTTGTGAGTATATAGCAGGTGGGGTAGATTCCCCAGTGCGTGCTTTTGCAAGTGTAGGTAGCAATCCTTTATTTATCAAACAAGGCAAAGGTGCTTATATTAGCGATATAGAAGAAAATACTTATATAGATTATGTGCAAAGTTGGGGACCTTTACTTTTTGGACATTGTGATGAGGATATTGAAAAAGCTTGTAAAAAAGCATTAGAGCATGGATCGAGCTTTGGTGCGCCAACTTTAGCTGAAACTAAATTGGCCAAATTTATCTTAAAAGATTGGCCACATTTGGATAAAATCCGTTTTGTAAGTAGTGGCACTGAAGCTACTATGAGTGCTATTCGTCTTGCAAGAGGATTTAGTAAAAAAGATAAAATCATCAAATTTGAAGGATGTTATCATGGGCATTCTGATTCTTTATTGGTAAGCGCTGGAAGCGGTGCAGCTACTTTTAACACCCCAAGCTCGCTAGGAGTTTTAACTGATGTAGCTAAAAATACTCTAGTAGCTGTTTATAATGATATTGATAGTGTTAAAAACTTAATCAATAATGATGATAATATAGCTTGTATCATCATAGAACCAATTGCAGGAAATATGGGTTTAGTGCCTGCTAAAATAGAATTTTTACAAGAGTTAAGAAAACTATGTGATGAGCATCAAATTCTTTTAATTTTTGATGAAGTTATGAGTGGCTTTAGAGCTTCATATCTTGGCTCTTTTGGGATTAATAATATAAAAGCTGACATAGTAACTTTTGGTAAGGTTATAGGCGGAGGTATGCCTGCGGCTGCTTTTGCTGCAAGAGCTGAAATCATGGATTTATTAAGTCCTTTAGGTGGGGTATATCAAGCAGGAACACTAAGTGGTAATCCTCTTGCTATGGCTGCAGGTTATGCGAGCTTAAAAAAAGCAAGAAACTATGAAGGCTTGTATGAAAAATTAGAAAAACTAGGCAAAAGACTTACTCAAGGCTTTAAAGAAGCTGCAAATGATTGCAAAATTCCTTTGCAAGTTAATTGCGTTGGTTCTATGTTTGGATTTTTCTTTTGCGAAAACCCTGTTAATAATTATCAAGATGCTTTAAAATCAGATACTAAATTATTTGCCAAATTTCATGCACAGATGCTAAGCAAAGGTGTATATTTAGCACCATCTCAATTTGAAACAGGTTTTATATGTGAATATATGGATAAAAAAATCATTGATAAAACTATACAAGCAGCACAAGAAAGTTTTAAAGCATTATGAATAAAAGACAAAAAATCATTCGCAAAGGTATAGAAGCTGCAGATGGATTAAGCCTTGGTATATCCATGGTTGTGGCTGTTTTAATCGGAGTTGGTATAGGCTATTTTTTAAAAAACCTAACCGGTATTGTTTGGCTTTTTTGGGTAGGAGTGTTTATAGGAGTAGCTGCGGCGATTTTAAATGTTTACAAAGCCTATAAAGCACAAGTAAAAAGTTACGAAGAATTTAAAGAAGAAAATCGCTATAAAGATTTAAAAAATGATCCTAAAGCCTAAAATTTTATTAAAACTCTTGCTAGGATTAAATTTACTTTTCTTAGTAGGAGTTTTTTTTTACAAAGAATTAAGCTTTAAAACCTTTATAAGCTTTGAATTTGGCTTTTTAGCTCAAAATTTAATCATTTTAATATCTTTTTTAAATTATAAAAATTTTATTTTTAAAGCAGCTAAAAATTATGATTTTACGCAAAGACCTTTACAAATTTTTGCTAAAAAACAATATTCTTTGCCAAAAATTATAAAATTTATCCATATAGATGACGATTTAAAACCAAAATTTAAAAGTATTTTTAAAAACGCGTTAGCTTTTTTTTCTTTATTTAAAATTTTTGCTTATGTGTTTTTAATAGCAGGATTTTTATTTTTAGAGTTTCAAGGTTTAATGAGTATTTTTGCCTTGTTTTGTGCAATGTTTGTCACACCCATAGCGGTATTAATATATAATTTTTTAATAAGAAAATGTTAAGCTCAAAAAGAACGATTAGATCACTAACAGCATTATTTCTTGGTATGATTTTTGTTTTCATAGGAAGTGCTTTAACAGTAAATTCCATAGCTATTATTTTAAAGCATAATAATGTTAGTAATTTTTATATAGGCGTAATAGGAAGTTGTTATTTTCTTGGTGCTATGGTAAGTACAATTAGTGCCCATAGAATAGTTTCTAAAGTAGGACATATAAGATCATTTGGAATTTTTGCTATTATTTTTGGTATAGCCACCATGCTTCATAGTTTAAATTCTAATCTTTATTTTTGGATGTTTTTAAGATTTTTGCTAGGTTTTTGCTATTATGCGCTTTTAATGGTAATAGAATCATGGCTTAATGAAAAAGCAAAAAACACTATTCGCTCAAGAGTGATAGCCTTTTATGAGGTTGTATTTTACTCATCGTCAGGTTTTGGAATTTTACTTATGTCTTTTGACTTTCCAAGTAATACAGTATTTATTTTAAGTGCTAGTTTTATTATGTTTGCTTCCATTCCTTTATTTTTAATCCGCATTAAAGAGCCTATTTTGCCACAAAAAACAAAAATTTCCATTCCTAAGGTTTTTGATATAGTGCCTTTAGCCTTAGTAACAAGTTTTATAGCGGGCATGCTTTTAAATGGCTTTTTTTCCATGGCTTCTTTATTTGTGCTTATACAAGGATTTGGCGCAAAAGAAGCTTCTATTTTTATTTTCTCTACTATGGTAGGTGGCTTTATTTCGCAACTTTATATCGGAACTCTTTCTGATAAAATTAGCAGAAAATTTGCCATTATATTGTGTGCTTTTATTGCTTTAAGCGCTATGCTTTGCATACTACTTTTAGAATATAATATTTATCTAAAATACTTTTTTGGATTTTTGCTAGGCATGGGTATGTGTTGTTTATACGCTCTTTCTTTAGCAAGAGCAAATGATATGCTTGATAATCCTAGCAAAAGAGTTGAACTTGGCAGAGCAGTTCTTTTTACCTATTCTTTTGGTGCTTTATTCGCGCCTGCAGTTTTGGGAACTTTGATGTATTATTTTCAAGCTTATGGCTTTATGTATTTTTATATAGTTTTATTAAGTATTTTGATACTATTTGCCATCGATAAACCAAAATTTAAAAAACTTACCAAATTTAAAAGAAAACCTGGTAATATGGTAATGCTAGATGATAACTAATATCTCTAATAATCAAAATCAGTTTGCAAAAAATGAAACAAATAAAGAAAATAAAAGTGAAAAATCAGACAAAAAAATCTCACTCAATGAAGCGTTAAAAAATCCTTTATTTTCCAAAAGTGATTCTGAAGTTAAATTACCCAAAGATTATGTTAGCAAAATTGATCAAAAACTACAAGAATTACTTAATAAACTTTTAGATCAAATCAAAACCAATAAAGATCCTGATTTGGCAGTATTAAAAAATCATAAAGATTTAAATTTTGCACCTAATTTTGCCAATGAAGTAAAAAAACTCCAAGCAGAGCTTTCAAAAAATCCTGAATTTGAAAAACTGCTTAAAATTTTAGAAGATTTAGTCAAGCCTGCTAAAGATATTAATAATAAAAATCTTTCATCTTTAGTGAAAAATTCAGGCATATTTTTAGAAGCAAAGCTCAATCATTCTTTAAAAGAACAAAATTTACCACAGAGTTTTTTTAATCTTTTAAGTACTATAAAAGGCGCTACAAGTGAAAATTTAAAACACGATATAAGTAATTTAGATCTTAAAAATCTTGATACTACAAGCACCTTAAAAGAGCTTATTCACATCTTACAAAATCACAAAAAAGATAATAAAATTTCTTTGGAAAATACAAACTACAAAACACTTTTTAAACTATTTGATAAAATAGAAAATTTTAAAAATTATATCAATAAAAACCCAAGTTCTATTAGTCAAGAAAAACTCCAAAATATTGCGGATAATTTTATCAAAAATCTTAATAAAAATTTAGCACTTATCAACAAAGAACTAGCTAAACCAGAAAACATAAAAATTCAAAACACTCATATACTAAAAGAGCTTAGCCAAAATATAAAAGATTTTATAATACTTTTAAAAGATATAAAAAATCACAAAAACAAAACCGAAACAACACAAGAAAATTTAAATAAAACTCCACACACTAAAGACATCAAAGAAGAGTTAAAAGAAGAAATAAAAACTCCACAAAAAAGCACAGAGGATAAAAAAGAAACTCAACAAAAGCAAGAAAGCATAGCAAAAGATAAAGAAATTCAAAACACAAAAGAAGAAAAAATACCACAAAGTAAAGATATCAAAGAAAACCCCAAAGAAGAGCCAAAAACACTACAAAAAAATACTGAAGATTTAAGTAAAAATGATAATAAAAGTCAAAATTTACAAACAAATAATACTAAGTTAGAGGATATATTTAAAAGCACTTCAGGCAAAATTTTACTAGAAGATATTTTCAAACAAAATGTAAGCAAAAATCTTAATTTTAGCCAAAATTTACAAGAAGAGCTTTTAAACAATCTAAACAAAGAACTAGGCTTAATAGGAAGAAAACTCAATGAAGTTTTAAAAGCTTTAGATCCTAAAAATTATGAGGCAAAAAATTCTTTAGATGATATAAAAAATATAGAAAAAAAATTAGAACTTTCTATAAAAGATCTTGGAAAAATCACCCAAAAAGATAGCACAGAAATTTCTTCAGAATTACAAAAAGATATTAAATCCACTCTTTTACAAGTTTCTAATCTAGCCAAAAATTTAGACAATGAAAGCATACTAAATCAAACAAATCGTCTTATAGCTCAGCTTGAGTTTAATCAACTTTTATCTTTAGCCAATAATAGCATTCATACTTTTTTACCTTTTTTTTGGGATGATTTAGAAAAATCTAATGTAGTTTTTAAACGCGGTAAAAAAGATAAATTTTATGCACAAATTAATCTTGAATTTGAAAAATTAGGAAAAATCAATGTATTTTTATCTCTAAGTAATGATAAATACATCGATATAAATATGATGATAGAAAATGCTAATTTTAGAAAAAAACTTTATGAAAGAGCACATGAACTAAAAAAAGCCTTAGTTAAAGTAGGACTTCTAAGCTCTAATTTTTTCATCAGCGATATAATTAAAAGTAAATTTCACAATCAAGAAGAATATAATGACTTTAATATGGGTTTTGACACAAGGGCTTAAAAATGGCTAAAAAAACAAAAAAAGCCGTTGCACTAGGCTATAACAAAGAAGAACAAAATGCACCAAAAATCCTAGCTAATGCCAAAGGTGAAAACGCTGCTAAAATCATCTCTTTAGCCAAAGAAAATGGCATACCCATAAAAGAAGACAAAGACTTAGTAGAAGTGCTTAGTAAACTTGATCTAGGCGATGAAATCCCACCTAATATGTATAAAGCAGTGGCTGAAATTTTTGCCTTTTTATATAAAGTTGCTAATGAAGATGAGACTAAGCAAAGTCCGCAATCTTCTTAGAAAATTCAACTTGCTCATAAGCATTTTTACTAAATTTTAAAAACCCTTTTTGAGCGATTAAAACTATAGTTGAACCTAGCTCAAAATTTCCAAGTCTTTGGCCTTTTTTTACAAAAAGATCTTCATAGGTATGAGTAAAATCAAAATTTGCTGCATTAGTTTGTATGCTAGTATCAAAGCTAAAGTGCATTTTACCGACATTTAGCGCACCCACAAATACCATCCAAAGTATAAATTTTCCTTCCACTAAGCACTTTAAAACTACTCTTTCATTTTTAGTATAAAGGTTTATAATTTTAGCTAACTTTGCCTCACTCACACTAAATAAAGCCCCGCTCATATAAGTAGCACTTAAAATTTGCATATTACAAGGTGCATGATAATGATGATAATCTTTTGGAGATAAATAAATATTTGCATAATCTATGCCATTTTCCAATTCTTCTTTACTAGCTGAGTTTTTTAAAAGCTCTTCTATACTATAACTTGAACCTTTAATGCTAAAGGCTAAATTTTCTTTTAAATCATTTTGAAAGCTACTTCCAAGTTCTAAAATTTTACCATCACTTGGACTTATAAAGCCATCTTCTGATTCTCGCTCATTTAATAAAGTTCTTGTAAATAAAGCATTTAAACTCTCATATTCTTCTAAAGGTTTAAATTCACTCATATTGATATTAAAAGCATTTACATAAGCTTTATTAATATTTTTTTGTATAATTTTTGGAAATTTATATTTTGCTATGATTCCAAACATTTTTGAAGCACTATTGCTAAATCCCACTCATTCTCCTTTTAATCTAATCAAAGCTATCTCACTAGGGGCTAAAAATCTCACAGCAGGTCCCCAAAATCCAGCTCCACTGCTTACATAAAGCAAACTATCCTTGCTTAATTTATAAAGCCCATACACAAAGCCTTGTTCTAAATATACTAGCAAAGAAAAAGGGAAAATTTGTCCTGCGTGTGTATGCCCTGATAAAATCAAATCAAACCCACTTATATCATAAGTTTTTACATATTTTGGCTGATGTGTGATTAAAATATTAACTTTTTCTTGATTGATTTGAGTTTTGATTTTTTCTATATTGCTTTCTTTAAAACCCAAACGCTTGGCAGCCAAATCCAAAGTCCCACTTAAAGTAAAATCTCCAAAATCAATACTTTCATCTTCCAAAACTTTGAAATTTTTAAGAGTTTTAAGCTTTTTGCTTATTGCATTTATATCATTATAATACTCATGATTTCCATAAACAAAATAAGTACCATATTTTGATTTAAAATTTTCTAATAAATTAATATAAGGCATACTAGCAATATCTGCATCGATTAAATCCCCAGCTATAATGACTATATCAGCATTTAAAATATTAACTTCATCGATTAAGGTTTTTAAAAAATCTTCTCCTAAATTTTTTCCCAAATGCACATCAGAAAGTAAAACTATATTTAAATCTTCTTTTAAATTTTTAACTTTAATATCTACCTCATTAACCTTAGGTGTGCTAATAGCATTTACAAAACCTTTAAATACCATACTAACGCTAAGTATAATAAGCCAAGAATCAAAAATTAATTTTAAAAACTTTCTTCTTTGGACACTGAAAATTTGCTCTTTTTTATTTTCATTAAAAAAAATCCAAGAGCCAATTTCAAAAATCACTCCAAAAAGCAAGAAAAAGCAAGTAGCAGTAGGAAAAATAGCTAAAATATAATAAAGCTTTTCATGCAAAAAGTCCCCGCGCATATTTATAAAAAAGATTAATTCACATGCAAAAACTATTAAAACAAAAGCTAATACAAACTTCTTATAAGGTTTTAAAAAACCAACCCTACTTAAAAATCTTTTATAAATATACCAATTTGCCAAAGCAAAAAATAAAACTAATAAAGTAAAAAAAACAAATGCTCTCATGGCGTAATTTTATTTAAGCAAAATTAATACTTTTTAAAGTAAAATCGTAAAAAACATTTGGGAAAGAAATTTGGCTTTAATAGATTTAATCGACGCAAATAAGAAATTTAATACAAAAATAGTTTTAGAAAATGCAAATTTTAGTGCAAATTTAGGAGAAAAAATCGCTATTATAGGCAAAAATGGCGAAGGAAAATCAAGCTTTTTAAAAACCCTTATGGGGACTTTAAAATTAGATAGCGGTAGAGTAATTAAACAAAATAACACTAGTATAGATATGCTAAGCCAACAAGTAAGCTTTGAAAGCACCTTAAGCGTAAGCGAAGCCATCAAAAAAGAACTTGAAGAAATTTACCAAGCCTTGAAAGAATTTGAAAGCTATAATGAAAAACTAGCTTTTGATCCTGAAAATAAAGAATATTTAAAAAAAGTAGATGAATTAAGTTTATTTATAGATTCAAAAGACGCATGGAATTTAGACCAAAAAATACAAAGAATATTAGAAGAATTTAAACTATTAGAATACAAAGACAGAACACTTTGCTCTTTAAGTGGGGGCGAAATAAGACGCGTAGGGCTTTGCACACTTTTGCTAAAAAATCCTGATATATTATTGCTTGATGAACCAACTAATCATCTAGATGTATATATGAGTAACTTTTTAGAAGAAAGACTGAAAGCTTCTAAAATGTGTGTTATTTTCATCTCTCATGATAGGTATTTTATCGATGCTATAGCGCAAAAATGCGTAGAAATAGAAGCGGGAAAATTAAGCATTTTTGAGGGTGGATATACGCAATATCTAGAAAAAAAAGCAGCTATTTTAGCTTCCTTAGCTAAAAGCCATGAAACCTTGCTTAAGCAATTAAAAAGTGAGGAAGAATGGCTAAGAAGAGGAGTCAAAGCTAGGCTTAAACGCAACGAAGGACGCAAAGAACGCATTTTTAAAATGCGTGAAGAAACTAAGAAAAACCCAGGAGCTATCAAACGCTTACAACTTGAAATCAAAAGAGCAAGTAAAAATTTTAACCAAACTCAAAGCCAAAACCGCAAAAAAATGCTTTTTGAACTTAAAAATATCTCAAAGTCTATTGCCAACAAGACACTTTTTAAAGACTTTAATGCGCGAATTTTACAAGGTGAACGCATAGCCATAGTAGGTAAAAATGGCTGTGGGAAATCTACTTTCTTAAAGATTTTACTTGATCAAATTCCGCTTGATAGCGGAGAGATTAAAAGAGGTGAAGTTAAAATAGGCTATTTTGATCAAAGCAGAAGTTTATTAAACACTGATAAAAAACTTTTAGAAATTTTTTGCCCAAATGGTGGCGATCACATTCAAGTGCGTGGTAAAAATATGCATGTTTATGGGTATTTAAAACAATTTTTATTTCCAAAAGAATTTTTAGAGCAAAGCGTGAGTGTGCTAAGTGGGGGTGAGAAAAACAGAGTTGCTCTAGCCTTGCTTTTTACCAAAGAATATGATGTATTAATCTTAGATGAACCAACAAATGATTTAGACATAGCTACGATTAATATCTTAGAAGAATACTTACTTTCTTTTGAAGGCGCGATTTTGCTTGTCTCACATGATAGATATTTTGTCGATAAAATAGCAACTAAACTTTATGCTTTTGAAGATAATGCAAATATTAATATAGAAGTTCTTTCTTATAGTGAATATTTAGAAAATGAAAAAGAATACAAAGACTTTGAAGAATTTTCTAAAAGCTTAGAAACAAACACCACCGCAAGTGTAAAAACAAAAGAAAAATCGAGTAAAAAACTAAGCTATAAAGAAAATGAAATTTTAAACTCATATCCTGATAAAATTCATAAATTAGAAGAAGAAATAAAAGAAATCAAAAATGCTCTAAGTAATCCTACAATCTATCAAAAACTAGGTATAAATACCCTTTATGAAGAGCTAAATTCCTTAGAAAATGAACTTAGTATTTTAGAAGAAGCTTATTTTGAGGTTTTGGAAAAAAGTGAAAATACTGATTAACTTTATATATTTTAAATAAGATAAAATTACTCAAATTTATTTAAGGAAAAACTATGACTTTGATAACTATTTTATGTATTTACACAGCTTTTTTGGTTTTTATATCTTATGTGCAAATTTCTTTTTTAAAAAAAGAAAGAGAAAAACAAGCAATTATTTTAAATGAACAAGATTATAAAAATGCTGCAAATATCGCCATAGAAAATGAAAAATACAAAATCTTTTCTAATCTTTATAATCTGATGATTAACATTTCTTGGATTAGCTTTGGCTTTTTGTATTTAAAAGAAATTTTTATAAAAGAAAATTCTACCTTAGAAAATACTTTATTTTTGCTTGCATTTTTATTTATTATTAGTATTTTAAATTTACCACTTAGCTATTATGAAAGCTTTATAAAAGATAAAAAACACGGCTTTTCAAATATGACTTTAGCACTTTTTGTTAAAGACAGCATTAAATCTTTAGCTCTAATGCTTGTTTTTGGCTTTTTAATCATCTATGCCTTAGTATTTTGCTTTGAATTTTTTAACACATACTGGTGGGTAGTGGCTTTTGCTCTAAGCTTTATAATTATACTTATTATAAATCTCATCTACCCTACACTTATTGCACCTATGTTTAACAAAATGAAAAAACTTGAAGATGAAAATTTATTAGAAAAAATCACTAATTTAATGCAAAAATGTGGCTTTAGTGCAAATGGTGTTTATGTTATCGATGCAAGCAAAAGAGATAAAAGATTAAATGCTTATTTTGGTGGCTTATTTAAAAGCAAAAGAGTAGTACTTTTTGATACACTTTTAAATGCTTTAAAAGAAAAAGAACTCATTGCTGTTTTGGGTCATGAGTTAGGACATTTTGTGCATAAAGATTTGCTAAAAATGTTATTTGCTAGTGCTTTGATGCTTTTTGCTTTATTTTTCATCTTTGCACATTTACCAAACTTTTTTTATATTGAAAGTCATTTAGATGGAGTGAATGCTGGAGTTTTTGCACTTTTATTGATTTTTGGAAATATTTTTACTTTTATTATTTCTCCACTGCTTAATAAAATGAGTCAAAAAAATGAATTTAATGCTGACTTACACGGAGCAAAACTAAGCTCTAGAGAAGATATGAAAAATGCTCTCATAGCTTTAGCAAAAGAAAACAAAGCCTTTGTTAAAACAAGTAAAATTTATACTTTCTTTCATCTAAGTCATCCTTGTATTTACGATAGAATCAAAGCTTTGCAATGATTTCAATCAAACAAGCTTTAAAGCAAGCTTACGCAAAAGATCCTACTCACAAAGAATATATACTTTTTATTCTTTGTGAACTTTTACAAAAAGATAAAGCTTGGATTTTTTTAAATCCTGAATTTCAAATTGATGAAAAAGTTTTTTTAGAATATGTAGATAGATTTTTAAATGGTGAGCCTTTTGAGTATTTATTTCAAAAAACACAATTTTATGGTTTTGATTTTTTTACTAAAAAAGGGGTTTTGATACCGCGTTTTGATAGTGAAATATTACTTGAAAGATGTTTAGAAATTTTAGATCATAACTCTTTTAAAAATATACTTGAAATTGGCTTTGGAAGTGGAATTTTAAGTATTTGCTTAGCAAAGTTAAAACAAATTTTTATACAAGCTTGTGATATCAATCCAAAAGCATTAGAGCTTGCTAAAAAAAATGCAGATTTTCATAATGTTTCAAATTTAATCAATTTTCAACTTTGTGATTTTAAAAATATACAAGGAAATTTTGACTTTATTTTTTCTAATCCTCCTTACATAAAAAATGACTATCCTTTAGATAAATGGGTTCAAAACGAACCACACAATGCTTTATTTGGTGGAGATAAAGGTTGGGAAATTTTACATGAAATTATTCTTTTTGCCAAAAATCACAACACAAAAGTCTTAGCATGTGAGTTTGGCTATGATCAAAAAACAATTTTAAATAAAATTTTAAAAGAAAATGATTTCAAGGCTACTTTTTATCAAGATTATAATGGATTTGATAGAGCCTTTGTTGCATGGAATTTAAAAAATTAGACTATAATTATCTTTATTATAGGAGAAAATATGAAATCAATATATTTATTTTTACTAGCAAGCTTAATTGGGATTGAAATTAGCATAGGTGTGTTTTTAGCTCCGACTATATTTTATCCTGCTAAATTCATAGGTGAAGGGGTTTTAACTCATTTTCAAAGTGGGCTTTTAATGACACACATTTTTGTGCAATTTGGCTATGTTTTGTTAGGTGTGAGTGTTTTTTCTATTTTAATAGAAATTTTTTCATTTAAAGACAAAAATTTAACTTTTAAAATAAATTTTTCAAAATTTATGCTTTCTTTGATCATTTTGGCACTAAGTTTGCTTTTTGTATTTTACTTCACTGCTTATGTTTTAGAAGCACAAAGTTTAGGAGAAGAAGCAACTAAAACTCAAGAATTTATAAAAATTCATGGTGCAAGTGAAGTTGTGATGAAAATTATCATGTTATCACAAGTAATTTTGTTTTTCTTAAATTTTAAAACAAAAAAATGATATAATAAAATAAGTCTTTAAAAGGAGTCAAAGATGAAAATAGGCGATATAGGAACAACTCAACAAAATCACTACTTAAATCAAGTTCAAAAAAGCCAAGAAAAAGCTTTAGAAAACATAGCCACAATCCGTGCTATGGATGGGAGCGATGGAGCAAATTTAGCCATAGCTGATTCTTTAAGAAGTCAATATAGCACTATAGATCAAGGTATTTTAAATGCCTATGATTCCATAGGAGTTTTACAAATTGCTGATTCAACTTTAAATAACATTTCAGCTACTGCAGACAAACTCAATGAACTTTCAGTGCGCTCAAACAATGCTGCTTTAAATGACAGACAAAAAAGTATGCTAAATTCTGAAGCAAGCAAACTTGTAACTTCAATCAATGATGCTTTTTCTAATGCGACTTTTAATGGAAAAAATGTATTTCAGAGTATGGATTTTGTTGTTGGTACTGGGGTTGAAAGTATTAATTTAAATCAACCAAGCACAGCAAATTTAAGCCTTGAAAATCAAGACGGAATTCGTGATTTTCAAGATCAAGTAGGTTCTTTACGCGCAGATATTGGTGCTGGAATTAACGCTATCCATTCTAATATCAACTCATCTTTGCAAACTAGTATTAATACTAAAGAAGCTGAAAGCAAATTACAAAATAATGACTTAGCTCAAAATATCAATGATTTTAATGCAAATTACCTAAAAGAAAATGCATTTTTATTTGCAAATGCACATTCAAATGTAATGCTACAAACTAAACTAGCAAGCCTACTTCAATAATAAAAACTCCCAAATAAGGGAGTTTTTCAAGGAAAAATATGCAAAATAATGCTTTATTTAAGCAAGTTTTAAAACATCCTTTATATGAAAAAATTCAAAAACTTAGTGGAAAAATTCAAAATTCAAATTACCTTATAAATGAAAGTTTTGATATTTTTTGTGATAAAAGTTTAGATGATGAGATCAAGAATATCACTTTAGAATTAAAACCTTGGCGTAAAGGACCTTTTAAAATTAATGATTTATTTATAGATACAGAATGGCAAAGTTTTATCAAATTTAATATTTTAAAGCCTTATATGCAAGAAATAAAAGGCAAAATAGTAGCAGATATTGGTTGCAACAATGGTTATTATATGTTTAAAATGCTTGAATTTAATCCTTCAAAGCTCATTGGTTTTGATCCTTCTATTAAGTATTATTTGCAATTTTTACTTTTAAACTCCATTGCAAAAACTCCTATACAATATGAGCTTTTAGGCGTAGCTGATGTACCAAATTATGGCATAAAATTTGATGTGATTTTTTGTCTTGGAGTGATTTATCATCGTAGTGATCCCATAGCCATGCTAAAACAACTCAAACAATCTTTAAATAAAGACGGCATAGTCTTTTTAGACACTATGTATATAGAAGATGAAAGAGAAATAGCACTTATTCCTCAAAAAACTTACTCAAAAATACCAAATATTTTTTTCATTCCGTCGATATTAGGTTTAAGAAATTGGTGTTATAGAGCTGGATTTAGTGAATTTGAAGTTATAACAACTAAACAAACTGATTTTGAAGAACAAAGAAAAACACAATGGATTGATTCTTATTCTTTAGATCAATTTTTAGATAAAAATGATTCAAATTTAACTTGCGAAGGTTATGAAGCACCAAAAAGAGTTTATGTTAAATTAAAGGTGTAAAAATGGCAAGAACAGTAAGTGCTGTTACTATAGAAGAATTAATAGACCCAGAAGAGTTAAATCGTATCAAATCAGAACTTATCACTTGTCCAGGGATAAACAATACTTTAGCAGGAAGTATTTCTCATATAGAAAAAAATTTCGCCAAAGGTATTTTAATCACAACCCATGATATGGCAGTAGATGAACTAGGATTAGTGCATAGTGGCTTTGTATTTAATGCAGCAAATTACATAGCACAAGCTGCAATTAATAAAGAATTTAGCGTCTTAATAGGCTCAAGAAGCTTTTTTTATGCTCCTTTAAAAGTGGGAGATATTTTAAATCTTGAAGCGAGTGCTTTATTTAGCGATGACTCAAGAAAAAGAGAGGTTAAAGTAGCTGGTTTTGTAAATGAGATTAAAATTTTTGACGCATCTTTTCAAGTTATTACTACAGATGATCATATATTTAAACTTAAACAAAATCAAGCCGCTGCAAATAATAATCAAAATCAGCAAGAAACAACTAAACAAGAATCAATGCAAGAAGAACTTAATGCAGTCTTAAAAGGAATCGGGGGTTAAAGGTAAATCCACCCAATTCTTTGGACATTCTTTATGATAAGTCCCGCTTGCATCATAATATTCTTTACAATCATCATAAAAGCGATTTGAAACCCCTCTTTCATTTACAAAACAACCGCTAAAAAATAATGCTAAAAATCCAAACAATAATATTTTTTTAAACATCTTATATCCTATTTTAATCTTATTTGTTTACGCCATTTATAAGGCTCTATAGGATTTTCACTTTCCCATAATCCTTTTTTATTTATCTTGGCATAATTTTGCTCATTTATATACAAATCACTATAATGCTCATATGCCCAAGCAAAACCATTTTTAACCATAACTTGATTAATATCTTTATCATTTAAATATACAATGGCTAAAATTCTACCATATTTATCCTCATCTTTTACATTCAAAACTACTTCTTTGTTTAATACAATAGCTTTTAGAAATTGCGTAGCCATCTTTCCATAAGCTTGATCACTCTCAGGTGCATCTATACCAAAAAGTCTGATTTTAAGTTTTTCATTTTCGAATTTAGCCTCAATAGTATCTCCATCTACTACACGACTTACTTTAGCATTGATATATGAACCACTATCATAGTTTAAAACATAAGCAAAAGCAACTAAAAAAAATGCGATTAAAAATTTCTTCGGATCTTTTAATAAGTTTATAAATAATTTAATTTGTTTCCTAGAAAATTTCATTTAAACCTCATCTATATAAAAATATGCCATAATTACAATAAAAAGGAGAATTTATGCAAGAAATTATACAAAATTTTAAACAAATTGCTCAAATACCTCATTGTAGTTTCAAAACCGAAGAATTGAAAAATTTTCTCATTGATTTTGCTAAAAGTCAAAATTGCCAAGTAAGCGTTGATGAAGCAGGTAATATCCACGCACACAAAGGAAATCCTAAAATTTGTTTACAAAGTCATTATGATATGGTTTGCATGGGAGAAGCTCCAAATATACAAATATATGAAGAAAACGGATATTTAAAGGCTAAAAATTCAAGCTTAGGTGCAGATAATGGCATAGGAGTATCACTAATGATGCAAGCTTTAAAAGATTTTGAAAATATAGAATGTCTTTTTACTAATGATGAAGAAGTTGGACTTTGTGGAGCAAACAATCTCACCCATACTTTGATCTCAAACAAGCTTTTAAATTTAGACCACGAAAGCGATGATGAAGTTGTTATAGGTTGTACTGGCGGGGTAGATATTTTTGCTAGTTTAAACTTAGAAATAGATGAAAAAGAAGAAGATTGTTATGAGATAGAAGCAATTGGTTTTAAAGGTGGGCACTCGGGAATCGATATTGTTAAAAATATTAAATCTTCTATTAAAGAAGTGAGCTATTTTATCACTCAAAATCAAGGAGAACTTTGCGAATTTAAAGCAGGTGAAAGAATAAATTCTATACCAAAACATGCTAAAGTTATAGCATTTTTTAAAAATCCTCCAAAAGAAAATGATCATTTTAAAGTAAATTATATAGGTAAAATCAAAAGAATATATTATAAAAATTCTCAAGTTATTTTAAATCTCATTAATGCTTTTGCACAAGGAGTTAGAACTTTTAATCATCAATTAAAATTAGTTCAAACAAGTATCAATCTTTCACTAGCTTATGAAAAAGATAACAAATTTCATTTTGAGCTTTTTGCAAGATCTAATGATTTACAAGAACTTAAAAACATAGAATTTGAAACCTTAACTTATTTTAAGATGCAAAACTGCGAAGTTTCAAGTGCAAATTTTTATCCACCGTGGGCTAATAAAGATACTAAATTTGGAGAAGAAATTCTAAGTTATTTTAAAAAAGAAAACCCAAATGCCAAGCTTTACACTATACATGCTGGTTTAGAATGTGGTATTATAAGTGAAAAACAACCTTTAGAATGTTGCTCAATAGGACCAAATATCCATAGCCCTCACTCAACAGATGAAAAATGTGAAATAGCTTCTATTGAAAAAATCAGTAAAATTCTTTATGCAATCTTAAAATATTATCAATAAATATAAAATAACCAATATTTCGATAAATAAATTCAAAATATTGGTAAATATTTATTTAAATAATAAAAAATTTTATTTACTATTAATAAAACTTGGATTATACTCTCACATATTTCAAAAAATAAGGAGAGAGTATGGAAATACTAACTAGCCTTAGCGAAGGTGTTCAATTTAGTATTCAACTAATTGTTGTTCTTATTTGTCTTTTTTATGGGGCAAAAAAAGGCGGTATCGCTCTAGGCTTATTAGGCGGTATAGGTTTATTAGTTTTAAGTTTTGGTTTTGCTGTAGCACCTGGAAAACCTTCTATTGATGTTATGCTTACCATTTTAGCTGTTGTTGTTGCTAGTGCAACTTTGCAAGCTAGTGGTGGTTTGGATGTAATGTTGCAAATTGCAGAAAAAGTTCTAAGAAAAAATCCTAAATTCTTAACTATTTTAGCGCCATTTGTAACTTGCATTCTTACCATGCTTTGTGGAACTGGGCATGTTGTCTATACTATGATGCCTATTATTTATGATATTGCTATTAAAAATGGTATTCGCCCAGAAAGACCAATGGCTGCTTCTAGTATTTCTTCACAACTTGGTATTATCGCAAGTCCTGTTTCAGTTGCAGTTGTAAGCTTAACAGCTCTACTTTTAAATCCAGAAATTAATAAACATCCTTTAGCAGGATTTGATGGCTATGTAGATTTACTTGCTATTACTATACCTTCTACCTTAGTAGGTGTTTTGGCTATAGGAATTTTTTCTTGGTTTAGGGGAAAAGATCTTGATAAAGATGAGGATTTTCAAGCTAAGATTAAAAATCCAGAACAAAGAGAATATATCTATGGCGATAGTAAAACTCTTCTTGGACAAAAACTTCCAACTATCCAATGGGTAGCTATGTGGATTTTCCTAGGTGCTATTGCTATAGTAGCTATACTTGGAGCTTTTCCAGAGCTTAGACCGCAATTTACCTCAAAAGGCGTTACCAAGCCTATGAATATGGTAGCAACTATTCAAATGTTTATGCTTTTAGCAGGTGCAGCGCTAATCATTTTTACCAAACTTGATGCAAGCAAAATTGCAAAAAATGAAATTTTTAAATCTGGTATGATAGCCTTAGTAGCTGTTTTTGGAATTTCTTGGATGGCAGATACAATGTTTGCAGTGCATACTCCTATGATGAAAGAATCTTTAGGTAATATCGTTATAGAACATCCTTGGACTTATGCTATTATGCTTTTACTTATTTCTAAATTTGTTAATTCTCAAGCAGCAGCAATTGCAGCTTTTGTGCCACTTGCACTAGGAATTGGTGTTGAACCAGGTATTATCATTGCTTTTGCAGCAGCTTGCTATGGATACTACATTTTACCAACTTATCCAAGCGATCTTGCAACTATACAATTTGATAGATCAGGTACTACAAAAATAGGTAAATTTGTTATCAATCATAGCTTTATCTTACCAGGATTAATTGGTGTGATTGTTTCTTGTATAGTAGGTTATTTTTTAGCTTTAGGTGCAGGATATTTATAAAAATTAAAAGGGCTTTAAAAAAGCCCTTTTTTCTTATTTAAATGCTTTTTCTAAATCAATAGGCATAGCTTGATAACCAGTACTTGCTCCGCTAAAGCGAATTTGTACTGAAGGTTCTTTAGCTCCCCATTTAAATTCATCTATTTCAGGTTTTGGCTCACCTACAGCAGCACCCTTGCTTAAGTCAAATGACATTCCAGCAGTAGCACTATAAACCATGATGGAATTTTTATCTTTATGGTATTCTGCTAAAGAAGTGACAGGTGAAAACCATTCATTGCCTCTTTGCTTTCCATACTCCCAAATTTGTTCTACGGTTTTATTTTTTTGATCTATTTTATACACAACTGCTCTTGAGTATTTCATTGAAGCAAAAGCAGGTTGCTCTATACCTCTTGCATCGCCATTATCAAAAGCTGTGATATAAATATATCTTTTGTCAGATTTTTCATCTATTCTAAAAGCAGTATGCTGTGTCCATGTAAAATCAAAACCACCTTCTTCGTTTTCATATCCTGGACATTTACTATACTCATCTTCACAAACTATCTTTTTGCCATTTTTATCAACAGGTTGTAAAAGTGTTTTTTTGTATTTTTCTCCCCAGCCTTTGTGTGCTCCTAGTATCCATTTTACTTTTTTATCGCGTCCTATTTTTATAATAGCACTTTGATGACGACTTGAAATAATAATACTATCATCACTTGGATCATAATCTACGCTATTTACATGAGCCCAGTTACGCCCTACTCCAGTACCTGCTATATCACCAAAAGAATCACTTGCATCCATTTTAGCTAAATCCTCATCACTTAAAGTAACCCCTGCTTTACTCGCATCAATATTTAAACAAACAGCACCTTGATCTAATGCTTTGATTACATTTGCTCTATATGGATCTAAAATTTCAAACAATCTCCACTCATCTACTACATTACCATTTTTATCAACTTCTACTATCACATCGCGCACTGAACGCACATTTTTACCATCAGGACGCTTAACATTGGCAGAAGCCACCCTTAAAAGATAATTTCCATTTTGCATATTATCCATAGAATGAGAAAAATCTATATAAGAAGAAGGTAAAAGACGATTGAAAATTTCTCTACCCATTAAATCATATTTAACATATCTTTGTCCAAAACCCCAAGTTAAAGCCCCATCAGTATTTTGCCTAAATCCCATCATAATACCACGGTTGTAAATATTATTCCAATCCATTAATTTATCATTGTCAAAATACCAACGAATTTCACCTTTTGTATCAATGATAAATGCATTTGAATTCTCATCCCATTCCATTGCACCACCTGCTGGGTTATTCCAAACAGATTGAGAGCCTTTTCCACTTTGTTTCCCTGGAGCATTATTAACCAAATACAACCTATCTTCAAAACCTTTATCTACTTTAATCACTTCTACTTTTTCAAAAGGCACACCTCTTTGCATAATACTTCCACTTGGCTCTATATTAACTCCACCAGTTGCTATTTTATATACCTCATCTACTACTTTTTCACTCTTTCCAAAAGCAGTTTTGGTATAACTTACTTTTACTGTATTAAAATATGATGGATAAAGTCCAAAAACAGGAATTCCTCCATAAGTTTTAATTTTACTAGGGCTAACCTTATAAGATATAGTTTGCCCATTTGGTTTTGGAACTATAGTTACGCTTACATCACTTAGTTTATATCCACCATCCATAATTACAGCACTAAGCGGAGATAAACCATAAGGATTCATCTTTACTGCGCCAATTTTGCCTTGAATTTCCCAATCAATTTTAGCACCACTAGGTCCACCCATAGCCAAAGAAACACTAGGTGCTACCATAACAACACTACCAGCAAGCAAAATACTACTTACAATTTTACTAATCTTCATTTTTTCTCCTTTTTTATATTATTAAGCTATTTGCACACTTGGCTCACCTAAAATTTTTAGCAAAACTACTAATATTAAAACAATCAAAGCATAAAATTTAGCCTTAGAATGTGAAAATGTATAAGAAACAAACATGCTTCCTAAAATCACCAAACAAACAACAAAAGCCAACAAACAACAAATCGCCATATTCATAAATTCCATACTAGGAATCAAATACCAACCATTACTATACAACCCATCTTCAAAATTTGGAGGATTTCCAACAAAAAATTTCTGAAAAGCATTTAAACTACCATAAACATCTTCAGGCACTATAGGTGTATCCATACCACACTCACCTGTTGGTAAAAACCATCCTGGTGCCCATTCATGCAATGGTAAATTAAAAGGATATATAGGAATTTCTCTACACCCATCAACACCAGCAAAAGGATTTTCTGAATGCACTACCTCATGGATATGATTAAGAGTAACACAATACTCTATACCAAGCCATATACCCCAAAATACAAAAGTATATGCAAAAATTTTCAAATAATCATTTTTAGGATCTATCAAGGCTAAAATACCACCAAAAGCCATAGTTAACATAGCAAATCTTATATAAACACACTGCTCACAAGGCTCCATATAAAGGTATTCTTGAAACAAAAAGTGCGCTATAAAAGTTAAGCCTATCATAGCTATAACCATTATCAACCAAGGAACTCTTGTATTTTGCCAAGTAGTGATTTTACTAATAGGACAAGAACTCATAAAATACCTCAAATCACATCTTGCTTAATTCTTCTGTTATTTCCATCAAAGCTTGTGGAGATGTGATAGCTTGTGGTATGATTTGGTATTTACCATTTACTACAAATGCAGGCGTACCATAGTTTTTAGAGATATCATTAGCATATTCATAAGATTTTAAAATTTCACTAGCTTCAGGAGTTTTTAAAAAGTTATCTAAATCTTCTTTGCTTGCTGAAATTGCTTTTAATCCTACTTCATAAAACGCTTCAGGATTGGCTCCATTTCCCCATCTTTGTTTTTTCTTAAAATAAGCATTAAAATATGCTTCAGAAGCTTTATGAGTTAAACTATTTTTATCGCTTTGACTTACTTTATTTTGCTCATCTTTAAAAGCAGCAAAAGCAAAAATTTCATTAGCTTGCTTACCATAATCACCCATAGAGCTAACAGGATAAAATTTATAAGTTAATTGTGGTAATTTTTCTTTGACTTTTGACATGGTATTAAACTTATGATGATCATAACAATGTGTGCAACGATAAGAAAATACTTCTATTAAAGAATTTTGAGCATTTAGGATAGGTGTTTTTAAAACCACATACTCTTTACCCTCACTAAGTGCATTTGCACTCACACCAAGAACAAAAGCAGCTGCCGCCATTGCTTTTGACAAATTATTTAAGTTGAATTTCATTTTATTTCTCCTATTTGTATTTTATATATAATAAATATTTGCAATTTATTATAAACATGCTAAAGTTATATTAATATAACTTAAATATTAATTAAACAATAAGAAAAAATTTCAAAATGAAAATATAATTATTAAAAAAATAAAAAATAATAATACTTTATCACAAAAATTACAAAAAGCAATGCTTAAAAAAGCATTACTTGGTAGAAAGTTCTTTAACTATACGGATTAGTTCTTCTAAAGAAGTGATATACTCAGGATTGATTTGATATTTGCCATTTACTACAAAAGCAGGCGTGCCATAATTTCTTGAAATTTCATTAGCTACATCATAAGCAACTAAAAGCTCTTTGGCTTCTTTAGTTTGTAAAAATTTTTGCAATTCTTCTTTACTAGCACCAATGGCATTTAAACCTATTTTATAAAACAAATCAAGATTATTTAAATTTAATTTTTTTTCAAAATGACTTACAAAATACACATCAGCAAGCTTATAAGTAAGACTTTTTTCACTAGTAACATCTAAACCTAAAGCTTTTTCTTTAAAAGAAGCTAAAGCAAACATCTCATTTAAAGCACCACCGTACTCGAGCATAGAACTTACCGAGAAAAGATCATATTTTAAATTTGGTAAAGCTTGTTTAACTTTTGCTAGAGTGTGAAATTGATGATGATTATAGCAATGAATACAACGATAAGAAAATACCTCTATTAGAGAATTTTGTGCATTTGGGATAGGTGTTTTTAAAGTAATATACTCTTTACCCTCACTAAGTGCATTTGCACTCACACTAAAAACAAAAGCCATAATAGCTAGCAATTTAAACATTTTTTGCAAAACTTGCATGATTTTCCTTTTTTCAATGATATAAAATACAATTTTAACATAAGATATAAAATCAAGAATGTTTTATGCTTTTCTTATGACATTTTAAGTAGAATTTCAACAAATTTATCAATAAAAAAAGTTGATTGTAAGCGATATTTTCCGATCAATATAAAATAAAAGGTCTAAAATGCAAATACGAATTTATTACGAAGATACCGATGCAGGTGGAGTGGTATACCATAGCAACTACTTAAAATTTTGCGAAAGAGCAAGAAGTGAGATATTTTTTCAAAAAAATGCAAAAATTTTTGATAAAAATACAGGACATTTCCTACTTACTAAAGCAAATTGTAACTTTTTAAAACCCGCTAAACTTGGAGATCTTATAGAAGTAAAAACATTTATCACAAAGCTTAAAAAAGCCTCAGTTTGTATAAAACAAGAGATTTATAAAGAAAATACCAAGCTTTTTGAGGCTGAATTTACCCTAGCCTTTTTAAAAAATGAAAAAGTAGCCCCTATAGATGAGACTATAACTAAGGTTTTTACTGATCTTGCAAAGGAGTAAAACCTAAGCCTTGCGAGCGAATGATTTTAACCTTATAGTCAAATTGATTATCATTTAAACCCTCATCAAAAATTCTTTGAGAATCTTTATCTAAAAACTGCGTATAAAAATAATCAAGGCCCACGCTAGTTGCATAAGCTATCCAGTTGTAATTAATATTTTGCGAAAAAAGCTCATTAAGATAGCTTAGAGTTTGATCCTCATTAGAAATGGAATTTGCTAGCAAAAGTTTTTTTCTATCATTAATTTGCGTTAAACTTAGCAAAATAGGATTATAATTAATCTGAGTTGATAATAACACAAAAGGCTCTATATCATAAGTTCTTATTTGTGAGCTTATGAGTGCTGTTTTAATCAAAGAAGTATTTAAAATAATACTAGAATCTTGAAAACTTCTATTTTGATTTAAAATACTTCTAAAATCAAATTTAGAACTATTAATAGTATAAATTTTCTCACTACCATTCCCTATGTTTAAAACGTTTTCATCTAAGCGATTTGCCAAAGGTGTTCCATCTGAAAAAATAATATTTTTACCATTGGAGTATTCCAAAAGTTTTTGGATTTGTTTTTGATAGTCTATACTTCCAAAATACACATTTTCATTTTGCGTATCAAAATTTCTTTTATGTGCAGTAGGAATAAAAACTTTTACATTAGAATCAAGGCTTTCTTTTAATAAATTTTTCACACCTTTATCTGTAAAACCTGCGATAATATAATTAAATTTCTCATCTTGAGCTTGTTTAAAAGCTTTAGTTATCTTGCTCTCATCTTCTGTGCCTATTAAAAACACCTTTACTTTTATTTGCGCTCTTTGCCTTAATAAATACGCTATGCTTGAATTTATAATAGTATTAGAATAACTTTTAATCGTTTGCTCAGGTATAATAATAGCTAGTTTTATGCTAGCATTTTTTTGAATTCTTTTTTCAAAATCTATAATAGAATTTAAAAGTTTGGTATAGATATTAACTAAAAGCTCATTTGCATTATCATTATTAAATCTTGATAAAAAATTAAAATAAAGTCCTGTTTCTAACAAAGTAAATAAGCAATCATTATCACAATTTTGAAATTCTAAATTAGGATAAAAAGACTCACTAGGTTCTATGGGCGATGGTTTTTGCTCTTTCGCAAAGACATTTAAAGTTAAAACAAAACTCATCATCAAACAAACTAAACTTTTTCTCATAAATAACCTTTTATTTTTTTAATATCTTCTATAAATTCAGCATAAAAGCTAGGATTTTTACTCAAAAAATTCAAATCATAGCTTGGCAAAAATAAGGCATTATTATAATACATACATTGTCCTTTATATTTTTGAAAATTCTCAAAACCCAAACTTGCAAAAGCTTCTTGGCCAAGACATAAAATAATCTTTGCTTTTATAAAATCAAGCTCATTATAAAAATACGGCAAGCATAATTTTAATGCTTGATCGTCTATTTTAAAATTACTAAAACATTTAAACATATAAGAAAAATATATCTCATCATCTTTTAAATTTAAAAGCTCCTTGCATAATTTCAAAAGTTCTTGTTTATTTTTAGAAGCAAAAAACTTTCCACTTTCATTCTCTTCCTTGTCAATAAAGGCCTGATAAATCAAAATTTTAGCATTTTTGGCTTCTTTTTCCATTAAACTATGCTTTCTTAGTCTAGAAAAATGACAAAGATTGCAGGTTTTTATCCTTTCGTTTAATTCTTTAAAACTTAAATTAAAATGCCTAATTTGTTTTTGCTCGTTAAAATATTCATAACCAAAAGCTTTTAAATAATACAAATTACGCTTATTCATTACATCAATGCTTCTAAATTTTCACCCTCTAAACGATAAGTTCTCCACTCATTCATATGCTTTGCATTTAATTTAGTATAAAACTCGATCCCTAAATCATTATCGTTCAAACATACCCATTCTAATCTTTTAAGATTTTTTTCTTTACAAATTTGTGCTAAATATTTAAAAACAGCTTTTGCATAGCCTTTTTTTCTATGTTTTGCTTGTATATAAATATCTTCTAGATATAACCCACCTAAACCCCAAAAAGACGAAAAAGTAAAATAATACATTGCATAACCTATGATTTTACCATCAACTTTTAGACTTAAAGCCTTAGCATATTTATTTTCAAAAAAAGATTCTTCAAGTTCTTTAGTTGTGCATTTTACATCTTCAAGCATATTTTCATGGATAGCAAGCTCTTTAATTAATTCTAAAATTTTTTCTAAATCTTCTTTTTTACTCTCACAAATTTCAAAACTCATGATTTTTCCTTTAAAATACATAAAAATAAAACAAAAATTTAGCAAAAACTTTTAAAATAACTCTTAATTAAAAGCAGATTTAAGTAAGATTTTGATAAAATACACGCTTATTATTTTGTTTTTTATTTTAAGTTAAGGAAAGAATATGAAAAGAACATATCAACCACACAAAACTCCTAAAAAAAGAACTCATGGCTTCCGCGTGCGTATGAAAAGCAAAAATGGTCGTAAGGTGATCAATGCTAGACGCGCTAAAGGTAGAAAAAGATTAGCGGTATAAAAGATTTTCTAAGTATTAACGACTTAGGAGAGTTCGCAACAATTTATAAAGAAGGTAAAAAGTGGCACTGTGAAGGTGTAATCATCTTTTATACTTTAAGTAAAGAAAAAAAATTTGCTGTTGTTGCTAGTAAAAAAGTTGGAAAAGCTGTCGTTAGAAATAGAGCCAAAAGGCTCTTAAGATCAGCTTTTTTTCAGGTTAAAAATCAAGTCGAAAACGGGAAATACATACTTGTAGCTAAGACAAGTATTACTGAAATTCCTTTTTTAAAATTAGAAAAAAACTTGAAATGGGGTTTGAAAAAAATAGGATGTATAAAATAGCTTGTTTAAAACTTATTAGATTTTACCAGCTCTTTATCAGCCCTTTTAAGCCACAATGCTGCAGGTATTATCCAAGTTGTTCTGAATATGCCTTATGGCAATTTAAAAAAAATAATATTTTTAAAGCATTTGGTGCAGTTTTTTTAAGAATTTTAAAATGCAATCCGTTTTTTAAAGGTGGTATTGATTATCCTAAAATACGCAAGAATACTCTAAACTCAGGTGTATGTTTTAAACCTAGTTTTAATGCTTTAAAACAACTCAATTATTTTTATATCCCTTGCAATGATAATCAATTTTTTTTAATTAAGATTATATTTCCAAAGGACAATCCGTGTCAGAAAATTTATCCCAGCAAAAACGCATATTAATTGCCGTTGTATTATCATTTTTATTTTTTGTAGTTTATGATTATTTTTTTATCCCAAAAGCATCACAAAATGAGCAAAATATCACTCATATAGAACAAAACAATTCAGCCCCACAAAGCACTACAAACACAAACACCCAGGCTCCAAAAACAGAACTTAGTGTTAATCAAAAAGAAGAAATAGCAGTTGTTAAAAGTGAGCATTTTGAAGCACATATTGACTCTTTAGGTAGAATAGCTAAATTTTATCTAAGTGATGAAAAATACAAAGATGAAAATGGTAAAAGTATTAATCTAGTAGATACTTCTTTATCGCCTTTACCACTAGAAGTAAGATTTAGCGATGCAAAAATCAATCAAGAAGCTTTTAATACTTCATATACCACAAGTCAAAAAACTATCAATGTAAGCGATGAAAACACAACCTTAATCCTTACTCAAAATCTAAACGGTTTAGTAGTAACTAAAAAAATCACTTTCCATAAATATGGAAACTATGATTTAGAGGTTAACCTAAGCAAAGACGCAGCTTATTTTATCACCCCAGGTTATCGTCCAAATATAGCAGTTGATAGCTATACAGTGCATGGAGTTTTAATCTTAGATAAAGATGATAAAATCACAATGTTAGAAGATGGCGATGTAGAAAATGATGAAAGTTTTTCTAATGTAACCCTTATGGCAGCTTCAGATCGCTATTATAGTGCTTTCTTTTATAATTTTGAAAAACCACTTAATGCTGTAGTTACTAAAGATAATCACGAAAACTCTATCGTTTTTGCAAGTGCGACAAATACTTTTAAAGCAAGCGGTTATGTTGGCTCAAAAGAGCATGAAATTTTAAGAAGCATTCATGCGGATTTAGATGATGTTGTGGAATATGGTTGGTTTACTTTTATAGCTAAGCCTATGTTTGAATTTTTAAATTTCTTACATGGCTACATGGGCAACTGGGGTTGGGCTATTGTAGTGATGACTTTAATCGTGCGTATTATTCTTTTCCCACTTACTTATAAATCAATGATTTCTATGAATAAGCTCAAAGATTTAGCACCTAAAATGAAAGAAATCAGAGAGCGTTATAAAGGTGATCCGCAAAAAATGAATTTACATATGATGGAACTTTATAAAAAACATGGTGCAAACCCAATGAGCGGATGTTTACCTATACTCATTCAAATTCCAATTTTCTTTGCAATTTATAGAGTTTTACTAAATGCCATAGAACTTAAAGCTGCACCTTGGGCTTTTTGGATTACAGATTTATCTGTGATGGATCCATGGTTTATTTTACCTATATTTATGGGTCTAACTATGTTTATCCAGCAACTTATTACACCAATGGCTATACAAGATCCTATGCAAGAAAAGATTATGAAATTCTTACCATTAATTTTCACTTTCTTTTTCTTAACATTCCCAGCAGGTTTAACTTTGTATTGGTGTGTAAATAATATATGCTCACTTATCCAACAAGTAATTGTTAATAAGCTTTTCAAAAACCACAAAAAAGAGGAAATAGCTAAACATGAACATAGAAGCTAAAGACTTACAAACTGCACTCATAGAAGCTTCAAAACAACTTGAGTGCTCTGTGATTGACTTAGAATACGAAGTTATTCAACATGCTAAAGCAGGATTTTTTGGCCTTTTTAAAAAAAATGCGATAATCTGTATTAAAGGACATAAAAAAACTCAAAAAGTCCATAATGAAAAATCTAAAAAAAATCAAAATGAGAAATTTAACAAATATTCTCAAAAAAATTTTGAAAAAAATGAATATAAAAAAGAATATAAAGAAAATTTTCAAAAACCAATTGAAGATATTGCTCAACCTAAAGAACATTACAAAGTAAAAAATGATGCTATTTTTGATTCTTTCCATAAGGAGTCTTCAGAAGAAAAAAACATTGTTTCTTATATAGATGAGATAAAAATTTCACTAGAAAATTTACTAGCAACTTTTGATTTTGATATTAAAGTTGTGCAAGTTAGTGTTTGGGATGAAACCTGTGTTTTAATTAAACTTGATGGAGAAGATGCAGCCTTACTTATAGGCAAAGAAGCTCACAGATATAAAGCTTTTTCATATTTACTTTATAATTGGCTTAATGCTAAATATAAAATTCAACCAAGACTAGAAATAGCGCAATTTTTGGAAAACCAAACCCAAGCTATTGATAGTTATTTAAAAATTCTCATAGAAAAAGTAGAGAACACTGGAAGAGTTCAAACAAAACCACTAGATGGAATTTGGCTAAAACTTGCTTTAGAAAAATTAAGAGAACGCTTTCCTGATAAGTATGTAGCTATCAAACAAAATGACGATCAAAGATATATCGTTGTGAATGATTTTTTGAAGAAAAATGAATGAATGACACGATAGCTGCTATTGCTACAGCTCACGGAGTGGGCTCTATAAGTATTATTAGAGTAAGTGGAAAAAAAGCTTTAGAACTTGCATTAAAAATTACCCACAAAAAAGAACTCACACCACGCTATGCGCACTTATGCAAACTTTATAAAAACAATAGTGACTTTTTAGACGAGGCCTTAGTAATTTATTTTAAAACACCCTACTCTTTTACAGGAGAAGATATTGTGGAATTTCAACTTCATGGCGGTTTTTCTTTGAGTGAAATTTTACTCGATGAGCTTGTTTTAGCAGGCGCGCGCCTTGCCAATCCTGGAGAATTTAGCAAAAGAGCTTGCTTAAATGGCAAAATGGATCTTTTAAAAGCTTTAAGCATACAAGATGCTATCATGTCAAAATCAACAAGTGCTGCAAATATCATAGCAAAAAATATTAAAGGTGATTTAAGTAAATTTTTAAACACCATTCGAATAGACCTTGTTCAAACTCTTGCTTTTGTAGAAACTAGCATTGACTATGCAGATGATGATTTACCGCAAGATCTACTTGATCAAATCATTGCTATGTGTGAAAAAAATTCAAAACTTTTAAGCGATATAGTAGATATTTCCTTAAGTAAAAAAGGTCTTATAAATGGCTTTAAAGTTGCTATTATCGGCAAGCCAAATGCCGGAAAAAGTTCATTGTTAAATTCGCTTTTAGCATTTGATAGAGCTATTGTATCTAATATTGCAGGCACCACAAGAGATCGTATCGAGGAAAGTTTAAAAATAGGCTCACATTTAATTAAAATCATCGACACAGCAGGCATAAGAAACGCAGATGATGAGATAGAAAAAATCGGAGTCAACTTAAGTTATGAAAGCATTAAAGAAGCAGATATTATTATAGCTGTTTTTGACGGATCTAAAGAATTTGAAGAAGAAGATAAACATATTTTACAAGCTTTAAAAGATTGTGATAAAAAAATCATTTATGTTTTAAATAAAAGCGATTTGGCTACCAAATTTAAACATGAAATTAGCACTTCTTGTATACGCATTTGCGCCCAAGAAAACGCCCAAGCCATTAAAGAAAGTTTAAATGAATACTTAAATACTTTAGATGGCGATGGAATGCTAATTAGCAATACTTTAATACTCAATGCTTGTAAAAATGCTAGTGAAGCTATTTTGCGTGCAAGGGATTTATTAAAGGAAAGTTCTTTAGAACTTTTTGCTTTTGAATTAAATTTAGCCATAGGAGAAATAGCTCAATTTACCAAAAATTTTGAAAGAGATGAAATTTTAGATGCAATGTTTAGTAATTTTTGTTTAGGAAAATAAAAAGGAGATAATTATGGATAAAGAAGTTATAAAACAACACAAAATTAGCGATGAGGAATATCAAGAAATTTTAAATATACTAGGTAGAGAACCTAATTTATTAGAACTTGGAGTGATTTCTGCAATGTGGAGTGAACATTGCTCATATAAATCAAGTAAAAAATACCTTAATGGCTTTCCAACTAAAGCTCCTTGGGTAATCCAAGGTCCTGGTGAAAATGCTGGAGTAATAGATATAGGCAAAGGAATGGCTGCTGTATTTAAAGTAGAAAGTCATAATCACCCAAGTTTTATAGAGCCATTTGCAGGTGCAGCTACTGGTGTGGGTGGAATTTTACGCGATGTTTTTACCATGGGTGCTAGAGTTGTTGCAGGTATGAATTCTTTAAAATTTGGTAATATCCATGATGAAAAAATAGGCAAACATCAAAAATATTTAGTTAAGGGTGTAGTAAGTGGAATTTCACACTATGGTAATTGTATGGGTGTTCCTACTATAGGTGGAGAATGTGCTTTTGATGAGTGCTTTAATGGAAATATCTTAGTTAATGCTTTTGCACTTGGAACTTGCAAAATCGAAGATATTTTTTATGCAAAGGCTGAAGGTATAGGAAATCCTGTAATTTATGTAGGCTCAAAAACTGGTCGTGATGGACTTGGTGGAGCTGTAATGGCAAGCGATAGTTTTAATGAATCTAGCAAAAGCTTAAGACCAACTGTTCAAATTGGTGATCCATTTGCTGAAAAATTATTAATGGAAGCTTGTTTGGAACTTTTCAAAACTGATTATATAGTTGGAATTCAAGATATGGGTGCAGCAGGACTTACTTCAAGCTCTTTTGAAATGGCAGGACGCAGTGGTAGCGGGATGAAACTTTACCTTGATAAAACTCCTATGAGAGAAGAAGGTATGACTCCTTATGAGTTAATGCTAAGTGAATCTCAAGAAAGAATGCTAATTTGTGCTAAAAAAGGCTATGAAGAAAAAGTTATTGAGATTTTTAATAAGTGGGGGCTTGATGCAGCCATTATAGGCGAAGTTACAGATACTGGCAAAATGGAATTATTTTGGCATGATGAATTAGTTGGTCTAATCCCTATTGAACCACTAAGCGAAAAAGCACCTATACTTGATAGACCTGTGGCTAAGCCAAAATACTTAGATGAAATAAAAAACTATCAATTTAAACTTAGCATTCCCACTCAAGAAGCCTTTGAAAAACTTCTTGCAAATGAAAATATCAGCAATAAAGCTTATATTTATGAGCAGTTTGACTCAAGCGTACAAACTAACACTTTAAAAAGCGATGGGGCTTTAGGTGCAAATAGTATTAGAATTAAAGAAAATAATTGCTTGCTTTCTATGGCCATTGAGTGCAACTCAAGATTAAACTATGTAAATCCAAAAATCGGTGCAGCAGCAGCCGTTGTAAGTGCAGGAAGAAAAATAGCATGCTCGGGAGCTAGACCTTTGGCAATTAGTGATTGTTTAAACTATGGCAACCCACAAAACCCTGAAGTAATGTGGCAATTTGCTCAAGGCTGCGAAGGTATTAAACTAGCTTGTAAAGAACTCAATACCCCTGTGGTAAGCGGAAATGTTTCTTTATATAATGAAACCGATGGAGTAAGTATTTTTCCAAGTCCAACCATAGCTTGCGTTGGTATTCACGAAAAAGCAGAAAATGTTTTAAAATCATACTTTAGTAAAGAAACGCAAGCTATTTATTTAATAGGAAAAAGCAAAGGTAGTTTTGGTGGATCTTTGATTGCTAAAGTACTAGATCAAAAAGTCGCAGGAGAGCTTGAAGATATAGATTTTAAAGCAGAATTAAAACTATGGGATTTCTTACTAAAAGCAAACGAAGCAAAGTTACTTGATTGTGCTAATAGCATAGGCATAGGTGGTCTTGCTATGACTTTAGCCAAAATGAGCGCAAAGGCGAATTTGGGTGTAAATGTAAAAACAAATTTTAAAAACAGAAGTTTTATTTTTGAAGAAAGTCCAACTAGAGTTGTAATTGGTGTTAAAAATGAAGAAAATTTTATTGAATTTGCAAACAAAATGAAAATTAATTTTGCAAAACTTGGAATTTTAAATGAAAAAGATTTCGTTTTAGATGATATTAAGATATCTTTAGTAAAACTACAAAAAATTTATTTTGATAAATTTAAAGAATATTTAGGATAGAAATGCTTTTTGTTTTATTAGTATTAGCAATTCTTGCATTTTATTGGTATTATAAAACTTGGGGTAAAGATGATCTTTTAGGCTCTTTCAAAAAAGGAGCTAAAAGCTTCTCTCAAGGCTTTAAACAAGGCTATCATGAAGAAAGGATTGATGGCTTTAAAAGGAGATTAAACTATTATGTTATAGCGCTTTTAGCAAAAATAGCAAAAAGTGATGGTAGAGTTAGCGAGAATGAAGCAAACATGATCTCACAAATTCTTGATTATAATGCTAAAGATAAAAAAGAAAGAGATTTTTTAAAACAATGTTTTAATGAACATAAAAACACTTTAAATGATACTTTTGATATAGCCAAAGAGTTTATCAAAGAAGTGCCTTTACCACAACAAGAAAGAATTAATATTTTAAATGTCTTAGTAGCAATGGCTTTGATTGATGGAGAACTTAACAATACCAAAAAAGATGTCTTAAGAGCTATCATTAGAGCTTTTGAACTTGATGTAAATATACTTGAAAAACTTTTAAACTCTATGCAAACACAAAATACAGGTATGAATTTACAAAAGGCTTGTGAAATTTTAGGCTTAAATGAAAATGCAAACTTGCAAGAGCTTAAAAAACGCTATAGAGAACTTGCCAAAAAATACCACCCTGATATTTTAAACGCAAACAATAGCGATGAAGAAAAAATCAAAGAAGGTGTTAAAAAATTTCAAGAAATTAATGAATCATATGAATTTTTAAAACAATATATAGAAAGGAAAAATTAATGAAAGCACTAATTAGTGTGAGCGATAAAGAAGGTGTTGTAGAATTTGCTAGCGAACTTACTAAATTAGGTTATGAGCTTTTATCCACCGGAGGTACTTATAAGCTTTTAAAAGAAAATAATTTACAAGTACAAGAAGTTAGTGAATTTACTCAAAGCCCTGAAATGTTTGAAGGGCGTGTTAAAACATTGCACCCAAAAATTCATGGTGGAATTTTATACAAAAGAGAAAATGAAGATCATCAAAAACAAGCCAAAGATTACAACATCGAAAGCATAGACTTACTTTGTGTGAATTTATATCCTTTCAAAAAAACTACAATTTTGACCCAAGATTTTGATGAGATTGTAGAAAATATCGACATTGGTGGTCCTGCTATGATACGCAGTGGTGCAAAAAACTTTAAAAATGTCATTGTCGTTTGTGATATTTTAGACTATGATAAAATCATACAAGCTTTAAAAGATAATACCTTAGATCTTGATTTTAGAAGAGCATTGATGATCAAAGCTTATGAGCATACAGCAAATTATGATGCTTACATAGCAAACTATATGAATGAGCGTTTTAATGGTGGCTTTGGTGCAAGTAAATTTATCGTAGGTCAAAAAGTGTTTGACACAAGATATGGAGAAAACCCTCATCAAAAAGGTGCTTTATATGAATTTGATGACTTTTTCACACACAATTTTACAACCTTAAAAGGTGAAGCAAGTTTTAACAATCTAACCGATATTAACGCGGCTTTAAATTTAGCAAGTGCTTTTGATAAAGCTCCGGCAGTAGCCATTGTAAAACATGCAAATGCTTGCGGATTTGCCATAAAAGAAAACTTACTCCAAAGCTATATCCATGCTCTTAAATGCGATACCTTAAGTGCTTATGGTGGGGTTGTTGCTATCAATGGAACTTTAGATAAAGAATTAGCGCAAAAAATCAATGAAATTTATATAGAAGTAATCATTGCAGCAAATGTAGATGATGATGCTTTGGAAGTTTTTAAAGATAAAAAGCGTATTAAAATCTTTACACAAAAAGCGCCATTTTTAACTAGAGCTTATGATAAATATGATTTTAAGCACATAGATGGTGGTTTTGTATATCAAGATAGTGATGAAGTTAAAGAAGATGAATTAAAAAATGCGGTTTTAAAAAGCGAAAGAAAAGCTAATGAACAAGAATTAAAAGATCTTGAAATAGCTATGAAAATTGCTGCATTTACCAAGTCAAACAATGTAGTTTATGTAAAGAATGGAGCTATGATAGCCATTGGTATGGGTATGACAAGTCGTATCGATGCAGCTAAAGCAGCTATTAATAAAGCCAAGGAAATGGGGCTTGATCTAAATGGTTGTGTTTTAGCAAGCGAAGCTTTCTTTCCATTTAGAGATAGTATAGATGAGGCTAGCAAAATAGGAGTAAAAGCCATCGTTGAGCCGGGTGGAAGCATAAGAGATGAGGATATCATCCAAGCTGCTAATGAGTATGGTATCGCATTATACTTTAGCGGCATAAGACACTTTTTACACTAATAAAAGGAGTTTTAAATGTTTAAAAGCATAGGTGCAAAAATATCTTTAGCAATGATTTCTACATTGCTAATTAGTTTTATTATCATGCAGATTATCTTACAAAAAGATTCTCAACAAACTACAGATAGAATCAGCCGTGCACATTTAGATACTTTAAGCACTTCTGTTTTTCAAACATTAAGAATGGCAATGAATTTAGGCGATCCTGCTATTATAGAACAAGCTATAAAAGATGCTGGTGAAATAGAAGGTATAAAAGATATTAAAATTTATCCTTCAAAAAGCACAGTTGAGCTCTTTGAAATACAACATTTTACAAAAAGTGATGAGAGTATTATCAACGAGCAATTTAACAAGCCAGAAATTAAAGCTGTTGAAATCAATAACGAACAAGGACATTATCTAAGACTTATACGCCCACTTATCGCCAATAAAGGTTGTCTTGCTTGTCATGCTAATGCTAAAGAAGGTGATGTTTTGGGTGTTATGGATATGTACAATGATTTAAAACATGTAGATGATGATTTGGCAAGTTCAGCTAGAACTTATATTATAATCTTTAGCGTTGCTTTGCTTTTTACCGTTTTTGCTGTACTTTATATTTTAAAAATAGTTGTAGGTAATCCTGTTTTAGATCTTTTAAAACACGCTAAAGAACTAGCTAGCGGCGATGGAGATTTACGCGCAAGAATTAATATAAAAAGCACCGATGAAATAGGTAAAGCTTGCACCTACATCAACCAATTTATTGAAAAAATTCAAAATACAGTGGTTTCTACCAATAAAAACTCTCAAATGGTAGATAAACAATCTAAACTTTTAAATGCTAATGCACTTGATCTAGCAAATAGAACTAAAGAAGGTCATACAAAAACTGATGAATCTTATCATTTAAGTGAGCAAATTCATACAGAATTACAAGATCTTGCTGAACTTTCAAATAACGCAAATAAAGCCAATACAAAATCTTTTGAAGTTTTAAACACCATGCTTGACTCATTAAATCAAGTAGTAGATAAGGTAAAAGTTGTAGCTGAAAATGAAGATATATTATCTCAAAAAGTAGAAGTTATGGAAAAACAAGCAGAAGAGATTAAAAAAGCTTCTGACATGATGGGAGAAATTGCTGATAAAACCAATCTATTATCTTTAAATGCAGGTATTGAAGCTGCGCGTGCTGGAGAATTTGGTCGCGGCTTTTCAGTTATTGCTGAAGATGTAAGAAATCTTGCTCAAAATTCAGAAGAATTTTTAAAAAATATTGCCATCGTAACCAAACAATTAGTAGATAGTATCAATGAAGTTTCTAAAGAGTTAAAACACAATGCTAACGAAATTAACTCTTTAAATCAAGATGCAAAAGAACTTGTAGAAGGAACCAATGAAGTAAAAGTTTGCAATGAAAATGCAAGAGATTTAGCAAATGCTTGCATGCAAAAAATTTCAAGCACACAAGAAACTTTGCAATCTTTGCTTGATAAAATGCAAGAAACGGTAAAATTAAGTGATAAAAATGAAGAAATTTCAAAAATTTTATTAGATGTTGCTCATGAGTTAAATATAGTTTGTCAAAATTTAGAGGATGAATTAAAACATTTTCATGTATAAATCAAAGGAGTATAAAAATGAAAAAAATAATCACATTAAGTATAGCGAGCTTAGCTATTTTTAGTGGGTGTTCTGTGGCAAATTTAAGTGTTGATGATTTACAAAACAAAGAATTTACTATAAGTTCTTATGAAGCTAATGGAAAAAATCATGAACTTCCTCAAAATACTAAAGCGAGCATTAGTTTTGATAATAAAGATAAAAGAGTTTTTGGTGTATCAGGATGTAATAGATTTTTTGGAAACTATAAAGATCAAGGAAGTAGTATCAAAATAGAAGATAATCTTGCTTCGACAAAAATGCTTTGCGATCAAGAATCTATGAAATTTGAAAACGACTTCTTAAGATATTTTAACGGAGAATTTCAAATTATTAGTGATGATGATGGAATTATTTTAGAAAATAAGAAAATGAAAATTTATTTAAAATAAGCCTCTAGGCTTATTTTAAATGCTCTAATATATTCTCACAAACCATTCTAGGTTCTTTTGCCTTATAAATAGGTCTTCCAACCACGATAAAATCTGACAGATTATCCTTAGCACACTGTATATCAGCTACTCTTTTTTGATCATCTAAATTTTCTTTAAAAGGACGAATTCCAGGAGTTAGTGTAATAAAATTTGTATTTGTATTTTCTTTAATCAATAAGCTCTCATATACCGAACAAACCATGCCATCAAGACCGCTTTCATAGCTAATTTTAGAAAATTCCTTAACAGCTTGTTTGATATCTTGTTTGTATATACTAAAAAATTCTTGCTCATCAAAACTAGTTAAAGCAGATACAGCAAGCACCAAAGGTCTTTTGCTTAAAGCACTTAAACGCTCCATAATCATACACATAGCACTTTTACCTGCACTTGCGTGGATATTAAACATATCCACATCAAGTTTAGCAAGCTCTTCGCAAGCATCTGCCATGGTATTTGGTATATCATAAAGCTTTAAATCTAAAAAGATTTTAAAATCATCCACTTTTTTAATCGCCTCTAAAAGCTTTACTCCATCTCTTAAATATGATCTAAGTCCTATTTTAACCCAAAGATCTAAACCTTTTAATTCTTTAGCCAAACTAATACACTCATCATAACTTGACACATCAAAAGCCACACAAAGTTTCATTGCTTTTCCTTGTTGATTTTATCCAACACCCCGTTGATAAATTTAGGAGCATTATCTCCTGCCATTTCTTTTGCAAGCTCTATAGCCTCGTTAATGATAATCGCTTTTTGTGTAGAAGTAAATAAAATCTCATAAGCACCTAAACGCAAAATGGCCTTTTCTATACTAGCTACTCCATCTAATTTGTGCTCTTTCAAGCACTCATTAATTTTCTCATCAAGCAAAGTAAGTTGCTCATTAATACCATTATATAAATCTAGAGTGAATTTTCTTTGGTCATTGCGAATTTTTTTCTCATCCAAAAATTCATTGATAAAATCTTTATTTTCTTGATTTAACTGTGCTGCATAAAGCAAAGAAACTATACTTTGTCTTACTTGGTGTCTAGTAGCCATTTTAAGCCTTAATTTTTTGGATTAAATTAAGCATTTCAACTACAGTAAGCATAGCTTCAAAACCCTTATTACCTGCTTTACTACCTGCTCTTTCTATGGCTTGCTCTAAGGTATCAGTTGTTAAAACTCCAAAACTCACAGGCACATTAGCTCCAAGCCCCACACTTGCTATACCTTTGGTAGTTTCAGCTGCTACATAATCAAAATGTGGTGTACTTCCACGAATTACTGCTCCAACACAACAAATTCCATCAAATTTTTTACTCTCACAAGCTTGTTTTAATGCAAAAGGAATTTCAAAAGCACCTGGCACTAAAATAAGACTTAAGTTTTCTTCCTTGCCTCCATGTCTTAAAAAAGCATCTTTAGCACCTTCAACTAAACGATCTGTGATGATATGATTAAATCTTGCATTGATAATCGCAATTTTCTCATCACCTTTTAAACTTAAATTTCCCTCTATTATCTTCATAATTTTCCTTTTTTAAATGATTTCTTGAATTTTTAAAAGCGTATTTACGCAGTTTTTAAGTCTTGAAAGATCAAGCATATTTGGTCCATCGCATAAAGCTTTGCAAGGATCAATGTGCGTTTCAAAGAAAAATCCATCTACGCCTACACTAGCAGCAGCTCTTGCTAATGGCTCTACAAATTCACTTTTGCCTCCACTACTTCCACCATTTGCTCCTGGCATTTGCACACTATGAGTAGCATCAAAAATAACTGGAGCATATTTTCTCATGACAACCAAACTTCTCATATCTACGACCAAATTTCCATAGCCAAAACTCGAACCTCTCTCAGCTACAAAAACTCCATTTTCTTTGGCTATTTCAAAACCTTCTTCATTAATGCCTCTAGTTTGTAAAATTTTAGCTACACTGTATTTAATATCCTCAGGATTTAAAAATTGCCCTTTTTTTACATTTACCTTGGCTTTTGTTTTAGCAGCAGCCACTAATAAATCAGTTTGCCTGCATAAAAAGGCAGGAATTTGTAAAACATCTACAACCTCAGCCGCAACACTCGCTTGAGAACTCTCATGAATATCAGTAAGAATTTGCATGCCAAATTTATCTTTCACTTTTTGCAAAATTTCCAAGCCTTTTTCAAGACCTGGCCCTCTAAAACTATTAATACTAGTTCTATTTGCTTTATCAAAACTTGATTTAAAATAAAAATCAATTCTATCATCTTTTAAAAAACATTCAAGCTCTTGTGCAACTTTAAAAACAAGTTCTTCATTTTCTATTACACAAGGACCTGCTATTAGTATCATTTTTTTCATTATTTTTCCTTATTTTTATTATTTTACTTTATTTTTTTCATTTTCTTCAAGCGGAAAAACGCAATTTAAAATAATAGCCGTAATCCCACCTGCTGCAATCCCTGAAGAAAATAAAGTTTTAAACCACATTGGCATAAATTCTAAAATATCAGGATTATTAGAAACTCCAAGCCCTATACCCAAACTCATAGCTATGATGATAATAGAACGACGATTTAGATTTTCCTTAGAAATAATCCTAACTCCCGTTGCAGCTATAGTACCAAACATTACTAAAGTTGCTCCACCTAAAATAGGCTCTGGAATTTGTAAAGTAATATCAGCCACAATAGGAAATAAACCCAAAATCATCAACATAAAAGCTACAATAAATCCAACATATCGACTTGCAACACCTGTTAAAGCTATAACGCCATTATTTTGCCCAAAACATGAATTTGGAAAAGTATTAAAAAAGGCTGAAACAAAGGAATTAAAACCATTAGCCAAAACCCCACCTTTTAATCTTTTTGCATAAAGTTCGCCTTTAACTGGCTGATTTGAAACTTCACTAGTAGCACTAATATCGCCGATAGTTTCTAAAGAAGTTACCATAAAAACTAAAATCAAAGGTAAAATAAGATTATAATCAATACTCAAACCATAATGTAAAGGATCGGGTAAAAACACTAAAGGTAAATTTTCATTAAAATTAAAACTAAAATTTTCAAAAGTCATAGCTACTAAAAGCCCTATTATCATAGCTATAAATAAAGAAGAAATTCTTATATAGGCATTATTAAAACGATTTAAAACAATAATACTTAAAATCACAACTCCGGCTAATAATAAATTTTGCAAAGAACCAAACTCACCACTTGCCTTAGCCGCAAATCCACCTCCTGCACTCACAAGGCCAACATTAATCAAACTAAGACCTATAATCATCACAACTATACCTGAAACCAAAGGCGAAATCACTCTTCTAATAAAAGGTAAAATTTGTGAAATAATCATTTCAGTAGTAGAACAAAGCATTAAAGTGCCAAAAATGGCTCCAAGCATTGCTTCTTGCGATAAACCATTATTTTTTAAAACAAGCCCACCTAAAATAATAGGTGCAACAAAATTAAAACTAGTCCCCTGAATAGATAAAAGTCCACTCCCTATAGGACCCCAAGTTTTAATCTGCAAAAGCGAAGCAACACCTGAAGCAAAAAGCGACATACAAATAATTCTAGCCGTATTAGTATCATCTATCCCAAGACCTTTGCAAATTAACAAAGCAGGTGTAATCACAGCAACAAACATAGCCATTAAATGCACTAATGCAGCAAAAAATGCCTTAGCAAAAGGTGGTCTATCTTCTAAACCATAAATTAAATCTGTTTTATTTTCCATTTTTCTTTCCTTTTGTTTGCTTACTAACCAAAATAATTCCTCCTAAAATAATGCTAAAAATTCCTATAAAAACCATTAAGCTAGGAAATTTATCTCCTAATAATATGCCCAAAAATAAAGTAAAAACTACATCTATATAGCTAACTCCCGCAACAACTCCTGCCTTTTTTGCTACCCCATAAGCTTTAGTAACATGAATTTGATACATTGCTCCAAAAATTCCCATCAAAACAATAAAAATCCAAGCTTTAAGACTAGGCATAATAAAAGGAGCAATTAAAAAATCAAGCTCTTTTATTTCATAAAAAGAACCTACAATCATAGACATTAAAGGCATCAAAGTACCAATTAAAACAAAAGATAAAGCTATAAATGGCGCTGGGTATGATTTTCTAAGCTCTCTTACGCTAGTTAGCGCCAAGGCTGCACAAAAACCGCTTAAAATTCCTAAAATACTATTTTTTAAATCAAAACCTGAATGCGTAGTGCTATCTGCAAAAGGCTGACAGATTAATAATACTCCTATAAAAGCAATCAAAATCCCAAAACAAGCTTTTAATCCTAAACTTTCTTTAAAAAATAAAAAAGCAATCAAAGCTATAAAAATAGGTGCTGTTTTTTGAAAAGCAAAAGCCCCACCTAATGAAATATTAGAAACATTATAAAAGAAAAGATATAAAGCAATCGTTCCTATAATACCTCTAAAAATAAGCAGTCCAAGATGTCCGCCACTTTTATGAAAATTTAATTTTGAAAGCGCATAAAGCATAAAAGCTGTGCCTATAATATTTCTAAAAAACATAATTTCAATCGATGATAATTCTTCACTAAGAATTTTTGCACAAGCACCTACAAATGCAAATTCTATAGAAGCAATAATCATAAAATATATACCTAAATTCTTTTTAACTATTCTTAACATATAAATTCCATATAAAATTCCTGTTATTTTAGTCTTTTTTGCTTAATTTTAAGGCAATTTTTATATAATCACAAATAAAAATTTAAAAAATGAGTATTAATGCAAAGTATTATTTTAATAGGAAAACCAAATGTTGGCAAATCAAGTCTTTTTAATAGACTTGCAAGAAAGCGCATTGCAATAACTAGTGACATAAGTGGAACTACAAGAGATACTAATAAAATAGAAGTAGAAATTGATGGCAAAAAAGCTTTATTGATAGATAGCGGCGGGCTTGATGAGAGTAATGAGCTTTTTAAAAATGTCAAAGCAAATTCGCTTAAAGCTGCTAAAAATAGTGATATTATCTTTTATATGGTGGATGGAAAATTTTTACCTGATGATGAAGATAAAGCTTTTTTTTATGAAATGAAAAAACTCAACAAACCCATAGCTTTAGTAATCAATAAAGTCGATAACAAAAAAGACGAGGAAAGATCTTGGGAATTTTCTAATTTTGGAGTAAAAGAAGTTTTTAATATCTCTGTAACACATAATATAGGCATTGATGAGCTTTGTATGTGGGCTAGTAAGTTTTTAGATGAAAGTTATTTAAATGCAGATGAAGAAGAAGACTTTGAAAGTTATTTAGAAAATTTTGATGAAAATAGCGGAGATTTTAAGCTAAAAACTATTAATGAAAATCATATTAAAGTGGGAATTATCGGCAGGGTTAATGTAGGAAAATCAAGTCTTTTAAATGCTTTAGTAAAAGAAGAACGTAGCGTGGTAAGCGATATAGCAGGCACTACAATTGATCCTGTTAATGAAAGCATTATGCATAAAGATAAAATCATCGAATTTGTAGATACTGCGGGTATTAGAAAACGCGGGAAAATACAGGGTTTAGAGCGTTATGCACTTAATAGAACTGAATATGCCCTAGCCAATGCTCAAATTGCACTTTTAGTACTTGACGCAGCTGAAGGTTTTAACGAACTTGATGAGCGTATCGCAGGGCTTGCTGCTAAACATTGTTTAGGTGTGATTATCGTACTTAATAAATGGGATAAAAGCGAACTTGATTTTGATAAAACTTTAAAAGAATTAAAACTAGATCGTTTTAAATTCCTAGCTTATGCACCTGTTGTAAGCGTATCAGCTTTAAGTGGAAAAAGAATACATGTGCTTTTGGATAAAATTTTAGAAGTTTTTGCAAATTTCACCCAAAAAATTCCAACAGCAAAATTAAATGCTTTGGTAGAAGAAGCCACAAGAGCCCACCCACTACCACATGATTATGGCAAATTAGTGAAAATTTATTATGCAGTTCAATACGACTTAGCACCTCCAAAAATAGCTCTAATTATGAATAGACCAAAAGCTTTACATTTTAGTTATAAACGATATTTACAAAATCAAATTAGAAAACAATTTAACTTTGAAGGTGTACCTTTAATTTTAGCTTCAAGAAAAAAAGGTAGCAAAGATGAGCAAGAAAACTAACCTCCTTTTTGTAGGATTTATGGGCTGTGGTAAAACAACTATAGCAAGGGCTTATGCAAAAAAATATGATAAATTCTTTTTAGATACAGATGTTTTAATCAAAGAAAAATTTAATCTTGAAATTAGTGAATTTTTTAAAACATATGGAGAAAAAAAATTTCGCAAAGAAGAAAAAAAACTTGTTTCGTTTTTAACTTATGTGCAAAATTGTTCTATTGCAAGCGGTGGTGGCTTCATAGAACAAAAAAAAATAAAAAATATTGGTACTATCGTTTACTTAAAAGCAAGTTTTGATTATCTCTTGAAAAGACTAAATAAAGAAGAATTGGCCACAAGACCCTTATTTTCAAACACAAACAATGCTAAAATACTATTTGATCAAAGAATTAAAAAATATGAAAAAAAAGCAAATATCATTATAAACATTGAAAACAAAAATATCCAAGAAATAATTAAAGAAATCAAAAAAGAGGTAAAATGAGAATTATTACAGGATTACAGCCAAGTGGGGATTTACATATAGGAAATTATTTTGGCTCTATAAAACAAATGCTAAATATGCAAGAAGAAAATCAAATGTATATGTTTATAGCAAACTATCATGCTATGACTTCAAATTTTAATGGAGAAAAACTTAAACAAAATTCACTCAAAGCTGCGGCAGCTTTTTTAAGTTTAGGAATTGATCCACAAAAAAGCGTATTTTGGTTACAAAGTGATGTAAAAGAAGTGATGGAGCTTTATTGGATTCTTTCTCAATTTACCCCAATGGGACTTTTAGAAAGAGCACATAGCTATAAAGATAAAATTGCCAAAGGTTTAAATGCCAACCATGGGCTTTTTTCTTACCCTGTTTTAATGGCTGCAGATATTTTACTTTTTAATGCTCAAATAGTTCCTGTAGGTAAAGATCAAATTCAGCATGTTGAAATAGCAAGAGATATAGCCTTAAAAGTAAATAATGAATGGGGTGAAATTTTTACCCTACCTCAAGCTAAAGTTAATGATGAAGTTGCAGTAGTGCCTGGTACTGATGGAGCTAAAATGAGCAAGTCTTATCAAAACACAATCGATATTTTTAATACACCAAAAGCTATTAAAAAACAAATTTCTTCCATTATCACAGATAGTACAGCTTTAGAAGATCCAAAAGATTGGCAAAATTGTAATGTATTTAAAATCGCAAAATTGTTTTTAGACAAAACAAAACAAGAAACTTTAAAAAGCCGTTATGAAAAAGGTGGCGAAGGTTATGGGCATTTTAAAATGTATTTAAATGAAATCATTAGTGAGTATTTTGCCTCGGCTAAGGAAGAATATGAAAAATTACTAGCTAATCCTTCTAAAATCGATGAGATTTTAGAATTTGGAGCAAGCAAAGCAAAAAAACAAGCCCGAGAAACAATGGAAAAAATTTATGCTAAAATAGGACTATAAAAGGAGTTAGAATGTTAGATTTAAAACTTTTGCAAAATAATTTTGATGAAATTGCACAAAAACTAAAAGCTAAAAAAGTAGATGAAAATTTACTCAAAGAACTTAGCGACTTATTTATAAATTTAAAAAAAGAAAAAGCACTTTTGGAAGAATTTCAAGCTTTTCAAAATAAATTTAGTAAAGAGCTTGCAACAGCACAAGATAAAGAAAGCTTAAAAGTACAACTAAGCCAAAATAAAGAAAAAATCAATACTCAGTCAAAAATCGTTAGCACGCTAGAAGAAAAACTAGAACAAATTGCCCTAGCAATACCAAATATCCCTGATGATTGCGTGCCTTTTGGAGAAGATGAAGATGAAAATGTAGAATTAAAAAAAGTTCTAACACCTCCTAGTTTTGATTTTGAAATCAAAGAACATCATGATTTGGGAGAAAAATTAAACTGGCTTGATTTTACAAGAGGGGTTAAAATCTCACAAAGTCGTTTTTGTGTGCTTAAAAATGAAGGAGCTTTACTAAGTAGAGCCTTGGTAAATTATATGATTGATTTTAATAGAAGTAGAGGTTTTGAGCTAGTCAATGTACCATTTTTAGTAAATAGCGCAACCATGTATGGCACAGGACAGCTTCCTAAATTTAAAGATGATATGTATAAGGTAGAAAATGATGATTTATATCTCATCTCAACTTCTGAAATTCCTGTAACTAATCTTTATTCTAATGAAATTTTAACTCAAGAAGAACTACCCTTAAAAATGACCTGCTATAGTGCTTGTTTTAGACAAGAAGCAGGAAGCGCGGGTAGAGACACAAGAGGTATTATAAGACAACATCAATTTGAAAAAGTAGAGCTTGTTAGTATATGCAAACCTGATCAAAGTGAATTGATGTTTGAAGAAATGTTAAATTGCGCCAGTGATTTACTAAGCTCTTTGGGTCTAGCACATAGGCATTTAATGCTTTGCACGGGAGATTTGGGCTTTTCTGCTGCTAAAACAGTAGACTTAGAAGTATGGCTTCCATCGCAAAACAAATACCGTGAAATTAGCTCTGTGTCAAATTGTAAAGATTTTCAAGCAAGACGTGCAAAGATCCGCTTTAAAAACGATAAGGGCAAAAATGAATTAGTTCACACACTTAATGGTTCTTCGCTAGCTGTTGGTAGAACCTTAGTAGCTATTATGGAAAATTATCAAGAAAAAGATGGAAATATAAGAATTCCTGATGCATTAAGAAAATACTTTTAAGAGAAAACATGGCCGAAGAAGTAACACCTAAAGAACAAGATAATCAAGAAAAAGCTTTTTCAGAGATTGATGAAAATCCAGGAGTGGAAGAACAAACTATCCCTCCTGGCACAATACCTCCTGAATTAGAGGAAGAAGAAAGTACTTTTCAAAGAGTAGAGGAAGAACCTCAAACATTACAACCTGAAGAAAAGAAAAAGCTTTTTGATAAAAAATTTCTTATTTTGATTTCAACACTTGGTGCTCTTGCTCTAATTTTACTTATTATTTTAGTTTTACTTCTTGTTTTTAAAGAAGATAAAAAAGTAATCACAAATAATCCAATTTTAGAAGATAATGTTAGTACAAGTATCACAAAGGTGAAACAATCTGCTTTAGATCTTGTAGTACAAAAGGCAAATTTATTATATGAAAAAGGTGATATAGAAAGTGCTTTAGAGCTTTATAATAATATTAATATTTTCAATCAATCTTTATCAAGTTATAATCTTGGTGTAGCTCAAATGAAACAAAAAGATTATATTAGTGCTGTTGAGAATTTCAAACAATCTTTAGAATTAGAAGAACACAAAGTTGCAGCAGCTATTAATATAGCTGTGTGTTATTTTAATCTGGGCGATAAAGAGAAATTTAAATATTATCTTGATTTAGCAAGAGTACATTTACCACAAGATTCTAAATCTTCTTTGTATGATTATTATCTAGGATTAATTAATTACTATCAAGGATTTTATCCAGAGGCTTTACAAATGTTCATGCGTTCAAGTAATATCAACAGCTATCAAGGAGAGTCTTATTACCTTGGGGCAAAAATTTACGCATTATTAAAATCTGATCAAAACGCCATTAATCTTCTGCAAAAGCAACAAGATTATGAAGCAAGCTTACCCTTAGGTTTATTATATGCAAAACTGGGAGAATATAAAAAAGCTAAAGAATATCTTGAAAAAGCATCAAAAATAGAAAATCAAGCCATAAGAAGCAAAATGGCTCTAGCTTTAGTAGAATTAAAAACAGGTCAATTTGACAATGGTGCACAAATTTTAAAAACTTTATATGTAAAAGATAGAGCTATTGGCTCAAAATACTATAACATAAAAACAAGACTAAAAAGAAATTTTTCAAATATTGATATAGCGCAGCAACATTTTGCCAAAAGTTTAATCACAGGAAAACAACAAATTTATGATTTACTTTTTTATTTTTCACCTTATCGCGTTTTTGATATAAAACAAAGCATGGAACTCATCACAAAAGCTGATTTGGGAAATTTCATACAAGGGTATGAGTATGAAAATGAATTGCTTGTTAAAAGCAAAGCTTTATCAGGCGTTAATGTGGAATTATCTCATGCTATCAATCTAGCTTTTAATTTTCATCTAAGAGAAGCAAATCAAGAATTTAAAAATTTAAGTGAAATTTATCATGCTCACGATGTAATTCATTACAATCTTGCTTTAACTTATGCACAACTGCAAGATTATAATAATGCATATAAACATTTTTCAACTGCTTATCATTTAAATCCAAAAAATTATATTGCAGGTATTTTTGCCATATATTGCATGGATTTAGTAAAAAAAGATTATACCAAACTTGCTAATGAACTTTTGGAAAATTTACAAGCAGATAATAATATCGATCAAAATCATAATATCTATAAATATTTACTACATCTAGTTAAAAGTGACTTTACTGCTATGATTCCTTATTTAGACAACCTTTCAAATAGCAAAAATACTCCTTTAGAACTAATGTTTGCTATAGTAGCTGCTAATGGCAATAATCTTGAAATTTTAAGAAATCAAAAAATAAAAGAATTAAAAGATTTGCTCGGTGAGGATATTATTAGCAATATTTTATATTTTAATTCTAAAAACACAAATCTTGATATTAAAGAGTATGCCAAACAAGCACAAATGTATTTTTTAACAACCAAGCTTGATTATAATTCTTTATTTGGTGGAGCTGGTATAGTTAAAGACAGCTATGTGACACTTATGCAAATTACAGGCTTGTTAAATCATGTTAGAAATGACATAAAAAAAAGACTTGCTATGAGTAATAAAAATTCCATCGGGCTGATTTTTGCTCTAGCTTATGTTGATATTTTTGCTAAAGAATATCAAGAAGCATATACGCTTTACAATATCTTAATAGATGATTATAAAATCAAAGATGCACAAACTTTATTTTTAGCCGCAGTAGCAGCGATAGGTTCTAATAATCCAAATTCAGCCATAGCTTTACTAGAGCTTGCAAAATTAGAAAATGAAGAAACCTTAGAAGCAAGACTTGCACTAGGACTATTATATCATGAAGTTCAAAATTTAGAACCTGCTATGTTTCAATATGAAAAAGTAGGGAATAATTTTGAAAGTAAATTTTTTACTTTTGATATTAAAAATTAGTATTTTCATAAAATAAGAAAATACTAATTAACTATCAAAAAATATAATTATAAATTACAAATTAGATTATTATAAAATATACATGAGGTTAACTTTATGAAGTGGCTCCGGATGTAGGATTCGAACCTACGACCAATCGGTTAACAGCCGACTACTCTACCGCTGAGCTAATCCGGAACATCAATAAATAAGAAATGATATTATATAAGAAAAAAACTTTTTTGTCAAGATTTTTTATAAAAAATTACGCTTTTTTGTAAAATTTTACTCCTGCTAAATTTTCTACAACAACTTTTCGTTCTTTAATTAATTTTTCTAATATATCTTTACTATGCTGACTAAATTTGTTTTCTATATCAAATTCACTTTGCGCTCTAAGCTGCAGCATCTTCAAGAGCTCTTGGATATTAAAATCAATTTTTTCACCTTTGTAATAATGTTTAGCAAGCACAACAGGCACACTAGTGATATACATACTTAATTCTTCCAACTTTTCCAAAGATATACCTTTAACAGGATACGCAGGCGGTCTATCTATAGTGCTAAAATCCACTCTTGATGGTCTTATCTTGTCAAATGCCTCATTTAAAGCCAACATCTCATCTTTGTTATCATTCAATCCCTTGACAATTAAAACTTCCATAACAAGCTCACCCAAAAATTTCTCTCTAAAGGCGATCATTTGTTCTATCATTGTTTCAAGTTTTATTTGCTTTAAAGCCCTATCAACTCTATAAAAAGTTTTTTCCATTGCACTATCAAGACTAAATTTAACTACATCAATATACATTAAAGCATCAAAAATATCCGAATTTAAAACTCCACTACCATTGCTTAGGATTAAGAGTTTTTTATCTTGTTTTATTTTATTTAACTCATAAACTAATTCTTTTAAATGAGGATATAAAGTAGGCTCACCATTTGCAGTTAATGTTAAAAAGTCAAATTGCACATTACCTTTCAATACACTTTGTACTTCATCGATAATATTTTTTATTTTAGGATAAATTAAAGATTTTTCCAAAGGCTTTGCAGCTTGTAATTCACAATAAACGCAGTCAAAATTACATTGTTTTTGATTTGGACTTAAATCAATTCCCAATGAAAGTCCAAATCTTCTTGAACTTATAGGCCCAAAAGTTATTTTACTCACTTTTTAGATTTCTCTTGAACTAGCTTGATAAAATATTTAGCATTATCAACAGGAATATCAGGTAAAATTCCATGTCCGAGATTAAAAATATGTGCACTATCTTGCATAATATTTAAAATTTTATCCACACCTTGTTCAATAGCTTTTTTATCATAGAGTCTGCAAGGCTCCATATTACCCTGCAAAGTATATTTAGCGCCTAGTTTTTCCTTAGCCAACTCTAAAGGGGTACTCCAATCTACTCCAAAGACATCAAAATTTCCATTTATATCATCTAAGAACCCACTTACCCCTTTAGGAAATAAAATCACAGGAATATGCGGATATTTTTCCTTTATAAAATCAGCAATTTCAAGCATATATTTAAAAGAAAACTCAAAAAACATTTCTTTTTCTAAAGCACTTGCCCAACTATCAAATATCTGTATAGCATTAGCACCTGCTCTAATTTGCTCTTGAATATAATACTTTAAAACAAAAGTAAGTTTAGATAAAATTTGATGTAAAAATTCAGGATTTTGATAGACTAATTTTTTACACTTTGCATAATTTTTACTACTACCACCCTCTATCATATAAGTAGCAATAGTCCAAGGACTTCCACAAAAACCAATCAAAGCTTTATCTTGTGTAAGTTTTTCTCTAGTAAATGCTAGTGCATCATAAACGTAAGAAAGATTTTTAATGCTTTTTTCAACATCTAATCTTTCCAATTCTTCTTTTGTTTTAATAGGATTTGAAAATATAGGGCCCTCGCCTTTTTCAAATTTTAAATCCATACCCATTTCTAAAGGTACTACCAAAATATCTGAAAAAATAATAGCTGCATCAACACCCAAAATATCTACTGGTTGTAAGGTAACTTCACTCGCTTTTTTATAATCTTTACAAAGTGATAAAAAATCTCCAGCACTTGCTCTAACCTGCATATATTCAGGTAAATATCTTCCTGCTTGGCGCATCATCCAAACTGGAGTATAAGGGGTTGACTTTTTAAAACATGCATCAATAAAAATCATTTTTATTCCTTATTTTAATGATCACTTTTGTGTAAAAAATAAAGTCCTATACAAAGAGCTAAAATAGAACCTGCAAGATAAGTCATATCCAAAACCGTATTTAGTTGCATTTGCAAAATTCTTTGGAAAAAATTTACGACTAAAACCATAATAATAACTTTTGCAAGCTTATCTTTTAGTTGATCTAAACTGTGCACTTCTAAAACTTTTGACTGTTTAGTTTGTTTAAATTCTTCTATTTCACTAATAAAAAGTTCATAAATTCCAAAAGAAAATATAAATAAAACTAAAGCCATTAAATATAAATCTACAGCCCCTATAATCAAACCAACAATATCCTCATGCAAATCTACCGTAGAATTAGGCAACATAAAATACTCAAATACATATTTTAAAACTTTAATCACATCATAACTTGCAATAAAAAATAAAACAAAAGCTCCTATAAGGCCAAAAATTACAGGCAAAATAGTGACTAAACGACTTTTAACTAATAAATTTTCAAAAAATCTTTCTAACATTTTTCTCCTTTTTAAACCAATTCTAGCCATTTTTGTGCAATACGCACTGCATTTGTAGCAGCTCCTACACGAATTTGATCAGCCACGCACCATAAGTGTAAAATATTTTTATGATTAATATCGCGTCTAATTCTTCCTACATAAGTTTCATTAGTATCGCTTGTAAAAAGTGGCATAGGATATTTTTTATTTTCTACATCATCAATCACAACAACACTTGGTGCTTTAGAAAGTATCTCTCTAACCTTAGCAACATCAACATCTTTTTCAAAATGCATAGTAATAGCTTCACTATGACTTCTAAGCACAGGAACTCTTACGCAAGTTGCTGAAATTTCAAGTTTTTTATGCAATATTTTTTGCGTTTCATTTACCATTTTTAATTCTTCTTTAGTGTAGCCATTTTCACTAAAAACATCAATTTGAGGAATTAAATTTAAAGCTAAGGTATATGGAAAAGTTTTTGCCTCAAATTCATCTAATTTAAAAGCAAAAAAACTTTGCATTCCTTGAACTAATTCTTCCATACCTTCTTTACCTGCACCACTTGCTGCTTGATAAGTACTTACATCTACCCTTTTTAGATTAAATACATCATCAAGTGGTTTTAAAACATGTACCATTTGTATAGTAGAGCAATTTGGATTAGCAATAATTCCTGTTTTTTCCCAATCTTTAATATCTTCGCTATTGCATTCAGGAACTACCAAAGGAACATTTTCATCCATTCTAAAATGACTAGTATTATCAATCACTACAGCACCACACTCTACTGCGTATTTTGCATACTCAGCACTTATGTTTCCTCCGGCACTAAAAAAAGCAATATCTACAGGATTTTCTTTAAAAACATTTGGAGTTAATTCTTTTACTTTATAACTTTTTCCTCTAAATTCTACTTCACTACCTGCACTTTTTGCGCTTGCTAATGGTAAAATACTTTCAACCGGGAAATCAAGCTCATCTAAAACATTTAAAAGTTCTTCGCCAACCGCTCCTGTTGCACCTACAATGGCTATTTTTTTCATCATCCATCCTTTTTAAGTAATATTGTATTTTTTCATTTTTTCACTAAAAATTTTTTCACTCATCCCTATAAGCTTAGCTGCTTCTGCAATATCTTGCGAATTTTTTAAAGCTTCTAAAATCAATTCTTTTTCAAGATTTTTAATATCTTTACTTTTTCTACTTTCTAAAAATAAATCTTGAGCGCTAATCTCATCATTTTCACTTAAAATACAAGCTCTTTGTATAATAGAAATCAATTCTCTAATATTACCTGGAAAATCATAAGCTAGCAAAGCACCTTGTGCTTCTTGACTTAAAGTTTTTTCATTAAAATCGTATTCTTTACATGTATCAAGTAATACCTTTTGTGCAATTTGCAAAATTTCTTCTTGACGCTCTCTTAGTGGTGGTATATTAATAGGAATAGTATTAAGCCTATAATATAAATCTTGTCTGAATTCATTATCTGTAATCTTTTTTTCTATATGAGCATTAGTTGCACTAATAATTCTTACATCAATCTTTATACTTTTAGTACTTCCTAATCTTGTAATTTCTTTTTCTTGCAAGGCTCTTAATAATTTTGCTTGAATTTCATAAGGCATTTCACCTATTTCATCTAAAAACAAAGTGCCTTCATTAGCAAGCTCAAACAACCCTATTTTAGTAGTATTAGCATCGGTAAATGCACCTTTTTCAAAACCAAAAAGCTCACTTTCTATCAAATTTGATGGAATTGCTGCCATATTAATAGCCACAAAAGGTTTTTGTGCTCTTTTTGAATTTTTATGCACAAAATTTGCAAAAACTTCTTTACCTACCCCACTTTCTCCAAAAAAAAGCACACTTGCATCTGTCTTAGCAGCCTTAGTAGCCAATTTTAAACAATCTTCCAAAGCTTTAGAAGTACCATAAAAATCTTGATTTTCTTCTTTTTTGATAATCTTTTTGTTTGTTTTTTTAGAAGTCTTTTCTTGAATTATTTTTGCGCGTTTTATCGCAGTTACTAAAGTATTAATATCAAATGGTTTTACTAGAAAATCTTTTACTCCAAGTCTTACTGCTTCTATGGCACGATTTAGCGTTGCATTACCTGTAATAATAATAAAATCATATTTATTCTCACAAGCTTGCACAAATTCAATACCATCCATACCCGGCATATTAATATCTGTAATAATCAAATCAACATCATCATTTAGTTTTTTTAAAGCTTCAGTTGCTGATTTATAAGATTTTATAGCAAATTCTTCATACTCACTCAAAGCAATTTCGAGTGATTTTCTCATATTTATATCATCTTCAACTATAACTAATTTCATTTCAAACCTTAAGCTAAAATACCCTTTTTAGGACCACTTTTACCATGACATTCTTTATATTTTTTACCACTACCGCAAGGACAAGGTGAATTTCTAGGCACTTTAGTAATTTGTGCTTCACCATTTTCATCAACACCACTTTCTGTGGTACTAGCTAAAAACTGCTCGTTTTGTTCATGGCTTTTTTCTTCAAAATTCTGTGCTTCTTTTTGAGTAAAAACTACATTAAATAATAATTTCAAACTATCAAATTTAACACGCTCAACAAGCTCCATGAAAAGATTATAACTTTCTTTTTTGTATTCTACTAAAGGATCTTTTTGATTATAACTTCTTAAACCTATACCAGTTTTCAAAATATCCATTTGGTATAAATGCTCTCTCCATAGATTATCCAAAATTTGAAGATATAGAATTCTTTCAATTCTTCTAGCTTCCTTATCTTCAATAATATTCATTTTATCTTTGTAAGCTTTTTCTAAAATTTCACTTAATTTATTTTCTGCTTCAATTACACCTAAATCTTTAAAATCAGCTTCGCTAAGCTCAAGATTACACTCATAACTTACTTTTTGCTTTAAGCTTTCAAAATGCTTAACATCATCTTCAAGTTCTGCATTTAGATAAATTTGGCTTACTAAGTGATTACTATACTCGGCAATATTTTTTAAAATTTTATCTTGCAAGTCAAATTCTTCATCTAACAATTCATTTCTATAATTATAAATAGTCTTTCTTTGTTCATTTGCCACATCATCATATTCAAGCAAATGTTTTCTGCTCTCAAAATGCAAGCTTTCAACTTTTTTTTGCGCATTCTCAACAGCTCTTGTAACAATACGACTTTCTATATGCTCGCCCTCTTCTATACCTAATCTTTCCATGATATTTTTTATGCGATCACCACCAAAAATTCTCAAAAGATTATCCTCTAAACTTAAGTAAAATCTACTTACACCAGGATCACCTTGACGCCCTGCACGACCACGAAGTTGATTGTCTATTCTTCTGCTTTCATGACGCTCAGTTCCTATAATATAAAGCCCGCCTAAAGCTCTTATTTCATCATCTATTTTTATATCAACCCCACGACCTGCCATATTAGTAGCTATAGTCACTGCACCTTTTTTACCTGCATCTTGGATAATCAAAGCTTCTTGCTCGTGATTTTTAGCATTAAGCACATGATGAGGAATGCGTTCTTTTACAAGCATATTATGAAATACTTCACTTCTTTCAATACTTGCAGTTCCCACTAAAACTGGCTGACCCTTTGCATTTGCTTTTTTTATCTCTTCAATAACTGCTTTAAATTTTTCTTCTTGAGTTTTATAAATCAAATCATCCTTATCTATTCTTGCAATTGGTATATTTGTAGGTATAGAAACTACATCTAAATTATAAATTTGAGAAAATTCCGTTGCCTCAGTTTGTGCAGTACCTGTCATGCCTGCTAACTTTTTATACATTCTAAAATAATTTTGGAAAGTAATATCTGCTAAAGTTTGACTTTCTTCCTGAATTTTTACCCCTTCTTTAGCTTCTAATGCTTGGTGTAAACCATCACTAAAGCGTCTTCCCTCGCTTAATCTTCCCGTGAATTCATCAACAATTACAACTTCTTTATCTCTTAATACATAATGCACATCTTTTTCAAATAAATTATGTGCTTTTAAAGCCTGATCAAGCTGATGGGCCAATATTGCATTATCTAAGCTATATAAATTTTCTACTCCAAATAATTTTTCAGCCTTAGAAATTCCAGCCTCTGTAATCATAATAGTTCTATTTTTCTCATCAACAACAAAATCACCACTTGGCAATTCTTGAGGAGTAACAGCTACTTGGCCTTTTTGCATTTGTTTTGCTACTTCATTTGCTTTAACATAGCCGTCTAAAGTTCTATTTGTAGGCCCACTTATAATAAGCGGAGTTCTTGCTTCATCTATTAAAATACTATCTACTTCATCAACTATAACAAAATTATGCTCTCTTTGTACTTTTTCAAGCTTTGAAAATTTCATGTTATCGCGTAAATAATCAAAGCCAAATTCATTATTTGTACCATAAGTTATATCACACTCATAAGCTTTTTTATGTGCCTCATCACTATTTTGTTCTGAAACTATCACACCTACACTAAAACCTAAAAAATTATAAATAGCACTCATTTGCTCTGCATCTCTTTTAGCCAAATAATCATTTACAGTAACCACATGCACACCCTTACCACTCATAGCATTTAATACAACAGGTAAAGTTGCAACCAAGGTTTTACCTTCCCCAGTTTTCATTTCAGCAATTTTTCCATCATGTAAAACCATACCACCAATTAATTGCACATCAAAATGGCGCATATTAAGAGTTCTTTTTCCTACTTCTCTAACTATTGCAAAAACATCATTCAGTATTTGGTCTAAAGTTTGTTCTTCTTTTTGAATTTGTGTTTTAAATTCTATAAATACTTGTTTTAATTCATCATCGCTTAAATTTTGGTATTTTGATTCTAAAGCATTAATTTGCACAACCCTCTTTAAATATTTTTTTACTTCTCGATCATTTTTTGTGCCAAATATTGCTTTAAATACACTAGAAAACATTTTTTTACCTTTAATTACAAAAATATATGCTAGATTATACCTTGAATTTAATTAGAACTATATAAAAAGTTTTGTTTGGATAAATTTTATATAATTTACAAAATTTTTAAAGGATAATTATGAGATATTTTATATTTTTAATGTTATTTGTTTGTAGTATTTTTGCTTTTGATATAAATTTTAAAAATTTTAGTAGTAATTTTGAACAAAAGGTACAAAGCAATAATTCTTCGCTAAATTATAAAGGAAATTTTATCATTACTCAAAATAAAGCATTTTGGAATTATACTAAACCAAATAAAAAACAAATTTATATCAATCACAAAGAAGTTATTATCATAGAGCCTGAGTTAGAACAAGCTATTTATACTCAATTGCAAAATTTACCAAATCTTCAAGAAATTTTTAAAAATGCAAAATTAATATCTCATGAAAATTATGAAGCAAAATACGAAAATATCACATATAATATCAAACTAAAAAATGATAATCTTAGTAATATTTCTTATAAAGATGAGTTGGGAAACTTAGTTAGTATTTATTTTTATAATCAGAAATTTGATCAAAATATCAACGAAAATATTTTTATACCAAAAATCCCAAGCCATTTTGATATTATTCAATAATCAAAATGGTATTTCATTAAACAAATCTTGCTGTTCTTTACTTGGAGCTAACATTTGCATTTGAGTTTTTTCCATGGTTTTTAAAATCATATCCATAGCCTCTTTACTTGTGTTAGTATCTTGATTAAAACTTTTATTATCATCTTTATCATTGTTGTTTATTTGATCGGTATTTATATCTTTTGATTGAGTATTATTTTGATCCGTATTTTTTGCAACTTTGGAATTATCTTGAATTTCCTTTTGTTTGATAGTTTTTATTATATTATCATCTTTT
>NZ_JAKMQK010000005.1:0-114797 GCF_025771545.1 Campylobacter sp. IFREMER_LSEM_CL908 | reverse complement strand
GATCCTCTTGTATCGTTGCCACACCATGATCACAAAACTTCCATTAGCTCTAAAACTATAGGAGTATATGAACAAGGATACAATGAACTAACTTTATCCAACTTAAAAGATAAAGAACAAATCTATCTAAAAGCAGAAAGAGACTATGATGAGTTGGTTCAGCACAACTTTACTCAAAGAATTTTAAATGATAAAGATTCTATGGTGGATGGGATTTATAATGAAAGAATTAAAAAAGTTCATACGCAAACCATAGATTTAGCTAAAAATGTCAATGTTGGTGCTGAGTATCTAATAAATGTAGGTTTATCTAAAGACACCATAGTTGGATTATCTAACACTTTAAATGTAGGAGTAGACAACAAGTTAAGAGTAGCTAAAAATTCAAGTGAATATATAGGAGAAAATAAAGACACTGAAATATGCGCAAACAAAAATACCATTATACATAAAGATGAAACTAGAAATGTTAAAGGAAACAAAAAAGAAATTATAGAAGGTTATTACAATATAAATACAAGCAATAAAATACAAGTCTTGAGCGAAAAAGAGATAGATTATAAAAGTAAAGACAATATTCTTTTTACAAGCAATGAATCCATGGGATTTGAAAGCGATAAAAATACAAGTATGGTGGCTAATAATATCACTACCTATGCAAAAACAACTCATTATCTAAAGGCTGATAGTGAGGCAACTATACAAGTAGGAGAAACATTGATTAATGCTAAACCAGATTGTGTTATCATTAAAGCAGGTGGAGTAGAAGTAGTGATAGATTCTAAGGGTCTTGTTGTTAAAGGTGGAGAAATTAAAGCAGAGTAAATATATAGTATTTTTTTTGAAAATAAATACTATATTTTAAAAATTTTAGAATGCCAAATATTAGTAATACAATAAATAGTATAAAAAAATATCATTATGATTTTTATAGAAAATTTTATAAACTATTTTTAAAATACCAAGGAATATAAATGAAAAAACCTTTTTATAAACTTAAAAGATTTTATATACCTTGTGGTTTACTTATAGCTTTTATTATCTTTATAAGCTTAGCTTATCGCCCTTTAGAGCTTATCTTTTGGGATAAGTATTATTATGAAAAAGAAAATCAAATTAGAAAAGAGATATCTAAATTATTCTGGAGCAACGAAGAAGAATTTAAAAAAGTTTTTGTAGAACAAAACTTAAATCAAGAATTAAAACTTAATCAAAAAGAATTATTAAATTATATGCATCATTTTAAAAAAGATTTTAAATTTATGCAAATTTTAGGTTTAGACAATGCTTATTTGGTAGCTCTTAGAAATAAAGTAAGTATATTTGGAAGAAAAAGTGAAACTAATCTTAATTATTTTTATCTTGCTTCTAATAGCACTACCAATTTAAACGAAATGAATAATTTTATAAGCATTATGGATAGATATATCATTTTTATTAACAAAATAGATGCATTGCCTGACACTTATACACTTATGAAAATAGCCTTTAATGCTGATTATTTTCTTTTTAATTTAATCCCATTTGCTTCAAGCCTAGATAAAAACTTTATGTGTTCTATACCTCAAAAAGAACAGTTATTAGAAAATATGATTAATTCTTATAAAAAAATGAATTTATTATATAAAACAAAACTAAAAACCGAAATTCAAGAAATGATACGCCCAACAATATATGAAGCAAAAAGATACAATTATTTCATAAATTTTGCTAAAGGAAAATTAAATGCATGCGGAAGATAATTTAAATTTTAAAGATAATTTTTAAATTATATAGGAAAAATAAATGTCTATTTATAAAGAATGTGAAGTTTGTAAAACAAAAATCAATAAATTACAAAATATTTGGAATATATTCTCAGGCAAATTAGAAATAAAATGCAAAAATTGCAAAAGTAAATATGGAGTTTCTAATAAAATTATAGATTGGGTGTATAGTATTTTTTGTGAAAACTTATTACTCTTTCCACCAATTGTATTTTTAAATTTCATATATTTAGGTAGATATTTTTCAAAATATGGATTATTTGAAATGATATGTTATTTATCAATAATCATTCTTTTTAGTAGAAAACTAATAAATATTGTTTTACTTCTTCTTTGTAAATTAAAAAGGCTAGAAAATGAGAGATAAAGGATTAATGGAACATCTTAAGGATATTAAAGATGGTATTGTAGATTGTTATATAGGACCTTATGATTTTGGAGATTTTTTAGCTAGAATTTCAGGTTTTAGAGATTGGCAAGAAAAAAGTGTTATTTTAGATGATTTTCATAAAAGGCAGACACTAGAAGAATTAGACTTTTTAAAAGATATTGTTAAAAATGAAACTTCTAGAAATGTTATACTAGAATATTTAATAAAAGATATCAATGAAAGACCTTTGTATTATTTAGCACCATCAGGAATTTTAACAACAATTAAAAAAATAACCAAAACAAAAAAACTATTCATAATAAACATAACTTCTTTAGGAGGAAAAGCAACATCCACCACCCACTCTCTCTACCCCTACTACAAAAACATACAAAATTCCTTTGCTCCTTTATGTTCTATAGATAATAAAAATAGTAATTTGTTAAAAGAATTTAATTTTGATAGTTTTTCTTGTAATTTTTACAATAATAATATTTTCAATCAAAGTCTTAAATATTTAGATAATATACAAGATGAAAAAGAATATATCAATGAGTATAAAATATTTTTAGAAAATCTTAATCACTTTAATCAAGAATATAATAATTATAAACTTATGTCTATACAAGTAATCAATAATTTAAAAATAGCCTATATACAAAAACTATCTTTAGAAGATATCAACAACATCAACATCGATTCAAAACCCTATTTATTAAAAGCTTTATATTTTTGTGAAGATTATGTTTTATATGATAAAGATAAGCAAGCTTTATTTGATGAAAACACAATAAAAGAATTAGAATTTAACTCTAGTTTTTATACTATCTTTATCTCTCATAAAAACAAACTAAACGATACTTATTTAAATGCAAGAAAAGAACTTTATAAAAGTATTGATGAATTTAAAAGACTTGGTTTTAAAGATTTAGAACATGCTTATCAAACTTATATGAGTTCTTTTATTATCAATGAAGAATTAAATAACAAAGATAAAACAATCAATAAAAATGAAAATAAAGAAATAAATAAAAACTTAAATCAAAAAAGTAATATAAAAGAAAGTATAAATTTCAAAGAACTTTCTTTAAATTCAAATCAAGAAAACAATACAAAAGAAAGTATAGATACTATAATAAAAAACACAAATTTTAACAATGAAACTTCTTTAAAAACGAAACAAAGCAATATCATTATAGATGATATAAAAGAAGATTTTAAGATTGTATCTTATCACCTTAAAAACCTAAGCCACTTCATCTTAGAAAACAAAGAAAAAAATAAAAAGCTTATATTTTTTGACAATGCTTCATCTATGTCAAATCTTTTACATCTTTATGAGAACAATTGTGATATATTTGTTAAAGATGAGTCATTAATCGATATAGCTTTATTAGAACAAAACTATAATCTAGATTTTAATAAACTAAAAACAAGAGTATTTTTTTATGAAAAACTTCTTTTAGGCGCAAAGGAAGATGAAATTTTTTCTTTCAATGATGAAAAAATAAATTATTATCTTAAATATGATGAGAATAATTTATATGCTTTAAAAGATTTAAACATTACTTATGATTATTATCATTGTAAGATTAAAAACTATGTTTTAGCTAAAAATAGTTTAAATATAAAATTAGAACCTAAAAAGATAAGCAAGCGCTATGCTTATGATGATTTAAACCATCAAGATCTAAATTTAACCCACAATAACACTAACATTATAAACAACACTGCTACTTCAAATTACATCAGCCTTATCATACAAGATGAACATGGCAAGGCTATTGATAATGCTAGTATTAGTATAAAAGGGTATGATCATGAAAAACTAATCAAGCAAAGCGTATTAAAATTAAAAACTAATAAAGAAGGTAAAATAAGATTTGATAGAGAAAAAGACTTTAGTAATTGTCATAGTTTTAAAGTTAGATTAGAAGATAATAAAGCTTATTTAGCCAAACCCTTACAAGATAGCAAAAGAATATTTAATAATTATATCAATCATAAAATAGGACTTATACTTAGGTTTAAAAATAAAGATTATTTTAAATATGATGGTTTTTATTTATATCATTTTAAAGGAAAAGATTTAATATCTTCTTATATGGCAAGAAGTGGAGTAGCTAAAGCTGATAATTTAAAACCATCAAATAAACAAATTGCTTTTAGTTTTTATCAAGATATAAAAGATAAAACTACCAAGAAAAAAGCATATTTTTACTATGATGATGAAAGTATTAAAGATAAATTTGGAAGCTTACCTGAAGGAAAGTATTATTTTAAAATCAATGAGATTAATTACAACAAACAACCTGATTTTTTAAAAGATTATCCTTTTAGCATAGGTAAGACTTGGGGAAAGTATTGTGTTAGATTATACACAGATAAAGAATGCTCTAAAAGTTTTAAAGAAATAGAAATTTCAAATCCAAATAATGAAAAAGAAAAAAGCAAGAATAAAGAAAGTATGAGTAAGGGGGATTTGTATCTTTATAACATTAATGAAAAGGGAGAATTTGGTAGCAATGGTAGTATAGGAATAGTTAATGGAGTATTGTTTGAAGATTTATTAAAGCATTTAAGCTATATTACAAATGAAGAAGAATTGCTTTGCGAATTAGAAGTTAAATACCCCCAAAAACGAAACAATAAAATTGTATTTGCAAAAGAAATAAAGGATAGATAAATGAATAGCATAAACTCTAAGGAAATATACGATCTTAAAGCTCCGTTTGCACCAGGAACATATATAGAACTTTTCTTAGAGAATAACGACGATATACAAAGAAAATGGGGTTTTTTTGAATGTGATAGTCAAGCTAAAATGCAATTATTATTTGTATCGGATGATTATTTGCAAAGTTTTGATAGTTTTAGTACTTTAGTTGATATTGATGAAGATGGAGAATTAGAGTGCAATGATGATTACAATGCAACTTTAATTGAACAAGAAAATACAAATAAAATTGGCTTTTCTCTTCCTCTTTATAGAACAAAAGAAACTAAATTTGAAAAATATTATATTGTGGTGTTTGCTTATGAAGGCGAAATGCCGACTTTACAAGATCCTTATGTGATCATTGATATGAGTTTTAGAGTGGGTATTGGAGAAGATGATAATGTTGCTAATGGTGTTAATCTTGCAAATTATCCCAAAAATATTCAAGAATGGAACCAAATATCACACATACAAAGTGTTTGGGATGCTGTTAAATTTTTCGAATGTCTATCTAAAAAAATAGGTGATACCTTTACTATTATGAGAGAAAATTTCTTTTCATTCTGTAAAAATAATCCTCAAATAGCAGGAAAAATTGCTTATATTTACTATAGATTTGACCTAGGTAGTCAATCTTTCATAGATAGCGTGGAAAATGATTTCAAAGACTATCAAAGAGATAGAGATTTTTATTTTCAAACTTGTAAAGATGTTTTGCTAAATTGCCCTATAGAAAAAAACAATCCTAAAACATTGAAAGAAAAATATGATGAATTGATGCAAGGTAAAAAATTGGATATAGCAATTTATAAAAATTTAATTAGTAAGATTGCAACCGCTATATGTGAAAAATTAGACTTAAATTTAATAACAAAAAATGGTGAAATAGATTTTTTCCAAGGAGATGAAGAAGAATGGGGAGAATATTACAAAAGACGCATACGTGTTAATGAAAATAATCTACATGATTTAAAAGAAATAATAAAAACTATGATTCACGAGATTAGACATTTTTATGTTGAAACTTATTATTATCCGGGACAAGGTATTTTAAGAGGATATTTGTTTTATGCACATGGATTCTCTATAAGCGATGATTATAAAATTTTATTTGATGGCTTTTATAAATTTGATGACAAAGAAAGGCAAGAAAATGCTTACGAAATACAACCAAATGAAAGAGATGCAAGATTTGTCGAAAAAATAATAGATTTTCTAGGCTAAAGAATGAAAATTAAACTTCCTGATTTAAAAAAATATGCTTTTAACAATAGATTAGATAAAACCATATATCTTGGCATAGAAACAAATATTTTATGTGTTGAAGATAGAATAAACGATATTTCAAATTTCTATAGTAGTAAATATAATAAAAAAATTAATGATTTAACCGCTATTTTATATATAGGAAAGGTAATATTTCAAGAAGAAAAAAACAACTTGTTTCCAAAATTTATAGCAAGTAATTTTGATATTAATTTTGAAAAATTAAATAATTTTTGGCTTAATGAAATAACAAACAACAAAGTGCAATATTTCAGGCAAAATAACAATATAATCTTATCCAAAGAACAAATTTACTCATATTTTGATGATTTACATTCCAAAAACATTAACTTAATTAAAAATTATTTTAATAAAATTTATGAAAATAGTGGCATTACCGCTTTAATCTATGACAAAAACAACCATAAAAACGATATATTAAATCAACTTGATACACTATCTAAACAAGATTATAAAATTACATTTAGCGATGAGCTTTTTTACGAATATTTAGTTTGGAGTCTAAATGACTTTTTAATTCCATATTTTTCTGGTAAATTTCAAGATGAAAATGAATTACTTTTTAATGCCGGTGCTTACACTACATATAAAGAATTATATCAAAAACAAATCAATCTTATACCAAATCCTTACTATGGAGAAAATTCTAATATCCCTTTTATTGATTTTTTCTATACCAATATAAATCCATTAAAATATGGGGTGGGTTATATCGAAGGTTATTTAAAATTTTTCAAACACTATCCAAATTCAAAGTTCCTTAAAAAAATGCCTCCAATAAAAGGATATAAATTTTATAGCCCTAATATTAACCATGATGGTAAAATTTTATCTTCAAATAAAGGAAAATTTTATTTTTCTCTAGCTGAAAATCCTCAAATTTTTATTTATTTTTTTCAAAAATATTACCCAAAAATTTGTAATCTTCCAAAACATTGGAACGAAATTATGTTTCAAAAGTTAAAATTAAACATTCCAAACGAAGAGTTATAATTTTTCTATATTCTTAATCAAACTGCTAATATTAGAATCGATTTTAATATTATGAGTTTGTAAATCAAAAATTGCAAAAATAAAAAAACCTAAAATACATCCAATAGGTATAACAACTAACGTAAATTTCATAAATCTGCGTTGAAAATACTGCCAAAATTTTTCCCTATTAGCTCCATTATAAGCCTTATCAAAAGCTGTCTCATCTGTTAAATTTATAAGAGGAGTTAAAGCCGATGCTATATTATTACAAAGATAAATAATTTTTTCCTCAACATCTTTTTCATGAGAATATTTTCCTCTATATCCTAAAATCAAGCAAACATATATGAATTCCAAAAAATCCTTGTTTTTGGATGGATTAGACAACCAAGAAAGCGCTATATCGTAAAAATTATCACCACCTAGAGTCTCATCAAATAACCTCACGGTTAAAGTATGATTTGCCCAAGAGCTATTAATAAATAAATCATTTTTCATTAGACTTTCATCTATAAATACGCATAAGCAATATCTTAATTTTATAATATCTTTCTCATCATACTCTTTAAAAGTACTTAATCTTGAACTCCAAACCAAAATTTCATTCACAAGTTTTTCTTTTAAATTCTCTATATAAGCAGTATCCAAAGAATGAACCTTAGATAATCTATAAACAAGTAAAAGAATTTCCAAACAATTATCAACAACTTTATTGATTTCTAAACCTTTTAAATCACTTTCTAAAAGCAAAGATCCTTCTTTAAAATGTGATTCTTTTTGCATATTACTCCTTAAAATACAGCCCACATTTTTATATCAGGGTTTTTTATATTTGTTGTTAGATATAAACTTATAACATTTTCGCCCTTAAAGTATTTAAACAGCTCATCTTTTTTGTCTAACTTGTAATAAATATAACCATTTAAATAAGGTATAGAAGATGGAATATTTGAAATTTGCTCTATGTTTATCCCTCGTAATTGTGTTGTTACTATACTTTTTATCCTACTTTGAGTATGAATTTTACTTTGAGTTTTAAAATTATATAATAAATACTCATGATTAACATCAGCACTAATAGCTAAAAATAATTCACCCTCTTCAATAACCGTAGGATTGTCAAATAACAAATCATAAAATCCATTGTTATTGTCAATTACTTGAGCCATAGTATATTTTGGAGAAGTTATTTTTGCAAATAAAACTCTCAGTTGATTAGTAAGTGGTAAAAAAGTGTTAGTCAAGTCATCATGACTATATACTATAAAATCAGAAAAGGAGCTTTCAGTACCAAAAGCACTAAGATCTCCTTGAAAATCAACTAATTTTTCATATAAATTTTCAGGATGTATTTTATCTTTATTGATTATATATGAAAAAATAAAATACCATTTTTTTAAAAGATTAAGCGATAAATATGTACTAAAATCCAAGGTGTTTTTAGTTTGATCTATACCCTTAAATACTTCAGTGAGTATTTCTTTATGCTGTTTAATTGAATGCGAAATTTCTTCTAAAAATGATTTAATATACGAAGATTTATTTAAATCTAAACAAGTGGGTATAAAACTTTCATCTAACTCTATTTTTTTATTTAAATCAATATTTTTGATTTTTGCTATAGGAATTTCAAGTTCATCTGGAGTTTTGCTACCTAAAAAGCCCAATTTCAATCTCAAACTAGCTAAAGTAATGCTTATTTTTTCTTGAGAGAAAGTAATATTATCATTCTCATATTCATCTTCTAAATCAGTATGTTTAAAAACATCATTAGTATTATCATCATATATTCTTGAAGCTACAACACTTCTTAAACTAATGTATTTTGAATTAGGTATATTATTGTGTAAAGATATATCTGCTATAGAGGATAAACCCATAGGAATTTTAATAACAATAATAGAATTTACCAAAGAATCATAATTAACTTCCAAAGGCTCTGGAAGCTCATCTTGTTCTGGTGCATTAAAAATGCTACCATCTTTAGCAATTCCAGAAATTCTTTTAAGTGCTATTTTTCCTTGCATTAGCATTTCATTGGAAAATTCTAAATCAATTATTCCATATAAATTATTGAAAGTTGAAATTGTTTTAAGATTAATATTTCTTTCAAAATATCGTTCTTGTTGCTCAAAATGAATTTTATCAATATTTAGCCCATTAAACCAAGCTACTTTTAGCTTATCTGCCATTATATTTTCCTTAGATTAAATATGTCTAATACCATCTTTTGTTATTTCAAATTTTAATGTTTTTTTAGTTCCAAAACCATTAGCATCATCTGTTTTTGCCCAAATTTTTGTTACTTTTTTAGTATTATTTGCAAATAAAACCAAAATACCAATATACGGCACTTCTTCATCTATAACTTTAAAAGCAATAATATTATCTTTAGGGGCAATTTGTAGTCTAATCGAGTCAATTTTATCTCTACCGAGTATAGCATCCTCTCTATTAATCAGCTCTAAATCACTAGCCTTTATAAATTTATTTACATCTTTTAGTTGATACACAATAACAGTCAAAGGAACATCATCATTTCTACTATTTAAATTAGAATTTTTTATATTATCAATCTTTACACTTACAACACTAGAGCAAGAACTTAAAAACAACCCCATGAGCAACATAACAAAAATTTTTCTCATTCCCATCCTTAAAAAAATACTTAAATAAATAACACTATAATTTTATTTTTTATTATAATTAAAAAAACTTTCAATAGTGCTTAGGAGATAAAAAATGATTTTCTGTGATCATTATGAAGAAAATTTAGAAAACTTAGAGATATTTCATTTACTTGAAGAAGAGATGACAAAATACAAAACATTAAATCATGAAAAAATACAATGGGATAAGGTATATGAATACTCATTAGATATTTTACAAAACAACTCGATGGATATGAAAATTTTCGCTTACTTTTCTTTATCATGTTTAGCATTAAATAACGAAGAGTGTTTTAAAATATTTTTAGAAATAATAATTTTTACAGAAAAATTATTTCGAGAAAAACCTGAAAATATAAGTAAAACATCTTCTATACTATTAAATCAAAAAAAGAAATACAAACAAATTGTTGAAAATTTTATTAATGAATTTAATAAAAATTCACCAAAATGCTCACAAGTCGCAGCTAAAAGTTTAAATGAGTATTTTGAAAAATTACGCGAAATTTTAAATTGTAATTTTGCAAAATTAAACATTAAAGAAGAAATAACTCAAACTAAACAATCACCTCTTAAATCTCCAGTGACACAAGTAAATATCGATATAAAAAACACAAAATTATCTAATCTTAGTGATAGAGAATACAGAACATTATTAAATAATCTAGCAATAGAATTACTAGAAAATAACATTGAAAATACCAATGCTTATTCATTGTTTGCAGAAGCAGCTTGGGGAAGATTAAAAACCCTTCCACCGCATTCAGATTTTGTCACTAAAGTAAGATATCCTGATAGAAATTTAATAAAATTACTATTAGATAAAAATACGAATGAGTTAGATCAAATAAAATGTTTTATCAACAACCTTTCACTTAACCCTTTCTGGATAGAAGGATTTAAACTATTTTGTGATTTTTTACATCATCATCAAAAAGAACACTCCTTGAAAATTTTAAATTTACTAACTTGCAATTTTATTCTCAAATTCAAAGATATTACCAAGTTAAGATTTGACAACGGCGAATTAATGTGTAAAGAAGATACATTTAATTATTTTGTAAAACAAAATCAAGAAACTAATAAAAAAACACTCACTACATCCGATAAAAATAAAAAAGTAGAACAAATACTCATTGAAATAAACAATGAAAATTATAATAATTCTTTATTTTGTAATATAAATTCTTTAATAGCCATGGCACAAGTTTTTGAAACAAACAATATGAAAAATAATGCAAAAATTATATACTTACAACTAGTTGAACTTATGGAAAAAACCTTATTAAAGGATTACTTAAGTGATGAGTATAATTATGCAAAAAACAAAACTAATAAAAAAATATAAACTTAGTTATTCTTTATTTAGTTTTATGTATAATTTAAAAAATAAATTTTAATTCAAAAAATAAGGAAGTAAAATGTCTGATGGATCAAGTGCACCAAAAGAACGCATAAATATAACCTACAAGGCAAAAACAAACGGGCAAAATGCAGAGATAGAATTACCTTTAAAACTTATGATAATGGCTAATTTAACAGGTAAAAATGGACAAAATTTAGAAGATAGGGAAGTTGTGTCTATCAACAAAATAAATTTTAATCAAGTTATGCAAAAACTAGACATCAAAACCCAATTTAATGTTAAAAATACTTTGGGTGGAGGCGCTGAAGAATTAGATATCAACCTAAAAATATCTAGTATGAAAGATTTTTCGCCTGATAATATAGTGCAACAAGTGCCAGAGTTAAATAAACTAATGCGCCTTAGAGAAGCATTAATGGCTCTAAAAGGACCTATGGGTAATATTCCAAATTTTAGAAAAGCTGTTTTAGATGCTCTAAAAAATGAAAAAACCAAAGAGCAGTTGCTTTTAGAAATCAAAAAAGAAAATAACGAAGAATAAAGGAAACATAATATGTCAAAAGATAAAGTAATTGATACTCCAATTATTGAAAGTATTATGGAAAAAAGCAAATATGCTAGAAATGATGAAAGCTATAGTATAGCAAAAAGAGGAGTAGCCGAATTTATTTCCGCAATAGTTGAAAGCGATAACATAGAAGATAAAATCAACAAATTTGCACTTGATGAAATGATTGCCCATATCGATGATTTATTATCAAAACAAATGGATGAGATTTTACATAATGAAGAATTTCAAAAATTAGAATCGACTTGGAGAGGACTTTTCTTCTTAGTAGAAAGAACTGATTTTAATGAAAATATTAAAATTAATCTTTTTGATATTACAAAAGAAGAAGTTTTAGAAGATTTCGAAAATAATCCAGACATCACCCAAAGTGTTGTTTATAAAAATATTTATTCTTCAGAATATGGACAATTTGGTGGAGAACCAGTTGGTGCTATAATTGGTGATTACCAACTAAGCACTACAAGTCCAGATATGACTTTTTTAAATAAAATGTCAAGCATAGCAGCAATGAGTCATTCTCCATTTTTAACTTCTTTAGGACCTAAATTTTTTGGTTTAGAAAATTATTCAGAATTAGCTAATATTCAGGATTTACAAAGTCTTCTCGAGGGTCCACAATACACAAGATGGAGAACTTTTAGAGAAAATGAAGATTCTAAATACACAGGATTAATGGTTACGAGGTTTTTGACGAGATCGCCTTATGATAGTGAAGAAAATCCCATCAAAAGCTTTAATTACAAAGAAAATGTTCACGCATCTCACAATCATCTATTATGGGGAAATTCAGCATATGCTTTCGCAACAAGATTAACAGAAAGTTTTGCTAAATACAGGTGGTGTGGTAGTATCATAGGACCAAAAAGCGGTGGAAGCGTAAAAGATCTTCCTACTTATTTTTATGAAAATTTTGGAAACTTAAAAGCTAAAATTCCTACTGAAGTTTTGATTACAGATAGAAGAGAATATGAACTTGCAGAAAATGGGTTTATAACTTTAACTCTAAGAAGAGACACCAATAATGCAGCATTTTTTTCAGCAAATTCTGCTTTAAAACCTAAAATATTTCCAAACACACCAGAAGGAAAAGAGGCTGAAACAAATTACCGCTTAGGCACTCAATTGCCTTATGTATTTTTAATTTCAAGATTAGCACATTATCTAAAAGTACTACAAAGAGAAGAAATTGGAAGCTGGAAGGAAAGAAGTGATATTGAAAATGGTTTAAACGAATGGGTTAGACAATATATTTCAGATCAAGAAAATCCACCAGCAGAGGTTAGAAGTAGAAGACCTTTTAGAGGGGCTCAAGTAAAAGTGGATAATATACCAGGGGAGCCTGGATGGTATAAGATTGGGTTGAGTGTTCGTCCTCACTTTAAATATATGGGTGGAAATTTTGAACTATCTTTAGTAGGTAAATTGGATAAAGAATAATAAATGTCTTTGTTGGATAAAATTATTCATTCATTGGATGAGCAATATCAAAATATCCCTTTTTATCAAAATGAATTTCAAGAAATAAAAAATAATATACAAGTTTTGCTTAATGCAAAACTTGATGACTGCTTAAGTGTTGAAGATTTTGGATTATCTAGTATGGAAAATCTAAATTTAAGCTCGACAGAACTTTGCTTGAACATGGCAAAAGAAATTCATAAACTCATAAGTAAATACGAAAAAAGAATTATAATTAATTCTATCACATATAATGATTCTTTAAAACCTTGGCAACTTTCATTTTTACTAAAATGTGTTTTTTGTAATGATAATTTTAAAGAATTTGCAATTGAAATTATATTTAAAAATAATCGATATTGCGAGGTTATCTAAAATGACACAAGATGATATACATTATTATCAAAAGGAGATTGCTTATCTTAATCATGCTCGGAAAATTTTTATAGATAAATTTCCCAAGTTAACCCCTTTTTTATCTTACGATAGTAAAGATCCAGATATAGAAAGAATTATTGAAAATTTAGCAATATTAACCTCTAAAATTCATCAAGAATTAGATCAAAATATACCCTATATTGCAGAATCTCTAATTAATATTCTTTCTCCAAATTACACCAACATTCTACCTTCTATGTGTATGCAAGAATTCAAATTTAGCGAAAACAGCAAACTCAACAGATTAATTATTCCTAAAAATAGTACAGTTAAATCTGTATCTATAGAAAAATGTGAATGTGAATTTAAAACAGTATATGATGTATATCTATATCCATTAAATATAGAGAATGTTTTTTTAGGAAGTGAAAGACAATATCATACATTAGATATACAACTTAGAGTTAGTAGAGAAGATTTAAACATAGAACATCTAGGTTTAGATAAACTAAGTATATACTTAGGGGATGATGTTTACACATCATCTACATTACTTTTTTATATGCATCAATATTTAGAAGAAATAAAAGTCATATCTCATGACACAAAAGAAGAATTTAAAATAAATACCCATAATATTAAAACTATGGGTTTAAAGCCAAACGAAAGTTGCCTATTTTATAATGACTTAGGATTTGAATCTTTTTCCTTGCTAAGAGAATACTTTTTTTTGCCTGAAAAATTTAATTTTATCTCAATACAAGGCTTGGATGTTTTACATGAGTGTAAAGGTAAGTTAATTAGCATTTTTTTTAAATTTAATAAGACACTTCCTAAAAATTGTATTATAAAAAATGAATTATTCTCATTATCGACAACACCAATCATTAATATTTTCGAAAAAACAGCAGAACCTATCATCAATAATCACTCGAAAAATGGATATAGAATTTTCATCGATAGAACAAATTTAAATGCATATGATATAGTTCAAATAAAACAAGTCAAAGCACATAATAGCGACAGCGGGAGTAGAATTTTAAAAAATTATAAAAATTTTGAACGTTTTGAATTTATGCAAAATAAAATACAAGATTTTTACTACATTACAAATAAATCAAATTCCAAGCAAGATAACTTCAAAGAAATATCGTTTTTTTCCTCAAACAATACAAATGAAACAATCACAATAGATGTATTATGCTGTAATAAAAATTTACCGACCCGTTTAAAAATAGGCGATATCAATCTTATACCTTTTTATAAAGATGCTATTACGAAAAACATTACCATTCCAACGCCGATTAAGCAAGTTAAAACCAATGGTGATCTTTTATGGAAATTAGTTTCTATTTTGTCATTTAGTTACCAAACTCTTTTAACAAAAACATCCTTTTTTCAAGTTTTAGAAAGCTATAGCTTTCCCGATGATAAAACTTCTGAAGTAGTATGTCAATTACTTACCTCTTCAATAATTGACATACAGTCAAAACCAAGCTACTTAATTGATGAGCATATTACAAAAAAAGGCACTATGAGTATTATAAGTATAGATGATTCTAAATTTTATTCTTTGGGTGAAGTTTATAAGCTAGGATTAATAATTTCAGAATTTTTATCATCCTTTGTGAGTATTAATTCATTTTGTGAATTAAAAATTAAATGCATAAACTCAAAAGCAACTATACATTATCCTTTTAAAAAAGGAATTAAACCTATATTATGAACAATGCAAACTCTTATACCTTTTATAAACTTCTTAAAAAATTATTAAAAGATCATCCCAAAGAAGATATTTTTCTAAGGGTAAATAATGCCCTAATGCATCCTAACAAAGAAATCGAATATGTAAAATTCAATAAAAATATTAGTGATTTTCCTATTGAAATTATGATTAATTTTATGGGTCTACAAGGTAATACATCACAACTCCCTTCTTATATACTAGACAAGCTCTCTAGGAATGAGGATGGCGGGGATGGATGGAGTTTATTTTTTGATTTCTTCAATCACTATCTTCTTTGGATTTTTTTTGAAATTACTACTCTTAACAATTATCCAAAAAGTTTTGATATTAATTTCAGCGATAGAATTTCTAAAATACTATTTTCTATGTTAGGTATCAATGATACAAAAATTGCAAAGAGATATCTACCTTTTGCACCGTTATTACTAAGTTTAAGAAGACCTAAAAGTTATATTGAAAGAATTTTACAAATCACTTTTAATTTACAAAATCAATTAAATATTATAGAAAATATACCCCATCAAATTTGCATAAGACACATACAATTAAATAAATTAGGAAGTAAAAATCATATTTTAGGAAAAAACCTAATCTTAGGAAAAAAATTTCTATCTTACCAAAATAAAATAGCTATTTATATAAAAGATATACACTATGATGAAGCTTTAAAATACTTTCCAAACGCAGAAAAATACAAAGAGCTTAAAGAAAGTATATTATTTCTAACTAACAATGAATTTTGTGTTGATTTATATCTTAAAATTATTTTTAATAAAAGAATGCTGTTTAAGCTAGGAGACTACTCTCACTCCAAATTAGGATGGGGTAAAATTTTAGGAAAAAAAATAAAAAATTACGAAATAATACATATTAAACTTCATGAATAATTTTTATATTTATCAAAATATATCATTTATTCATCTATATTAAAATCAAATACATAAGATCTGAATTTTTATTATTAAACTATTGATATTATTAAATTTTATTAATACCCAATATTATGAAAATAACCATAAATTAACAACAAGCTTATATTAATCCAAAACTCTATTTCAACCTCACATTCATAATCATATTAGATAAAAAGATACTATCTTTATCAAAGCTTTTTAAGTTATATTCTAGTTTTAAGTATCTTTTTTGTATATCTTGCATTAAAGTTGAAAGATTGTATAAACTTAAACTTTCTAATATATTTATAAGTTCTATCTTGCTTAAAGTATTAAAATCATTTAACAAGCTAAGATAATTACTTATAATAGAAGAAGAATTGATATTGTGAAATACAATTTTATTTTTTATATCTTCTTTAATAAAAAATTGATTATTTTTTATATAAAAATAATCTTTAAGATGATGATCACTTAATATTTGATTGTAAAAACTTAAAAGACTTTCTTTACTATTTAAGTCTATAAAATTTAAAAATATATTTTCTTTTAATAATACTTCTTGTAATTGTTTTAAGTTTTTAAAAGCTTGATTTATACTAGAAGTATTTTTTAAAGCATAAATGATATTATCATCTTTAGAAATTTTTCTATTTATATTATATTGCAATAAAGGATTTTTATAAAGTGTATCACTATTGATTAAGATATTGATATGAAAAGATTCTTTACTTTTATTAGTTAATTGAAGCAAAAATATAACATCTTTTATAACTTGTAAAATATCATTTGCTACTTCACCATAGCCCCAAGTAAAGATAATATGATTATCATCTATATTTGTAGCACCAAATAATAAAGAAGGTGCAAAAATTAAAGCACTAAGGAATAAAATGTAAAATCTTTTCATCAATTGTATTAAAGAAGTTAAAGAGTTTGTTTGATATAATTATATTAAGGGTGCAACGCCAAAGGGGCGCAACCCTTTAGCGTTAATTTACCGCCCAGAAGGGAGGTGAGCATAATGCTAACAAAAATTATCCTTATAATTATACTCTTAACACTTTGCTATGTCAAGGCTCATTGAGTACCCCCTGCTTTTGCAGGGTTTAGGATAATCCCTTTGGCTTACCAAACAAACTTTTAACTAAACTCTATCTCCTTTCTATAATTTTATTTTTCTTTTTAATTAGTAGGTTTTCTTGTTAAATTCTCAAGATTGCTTTCAACCTTTTCTTGTATTTTTATAGAATCAGCTTGTATTTTATCTACATCAATACTTCCAACAATATCAGCAATAAAATCACTTAAATCTATTTCACTAAAATCTAACTTTTGAAATTCTTCTGGAGTAAATCCTCTACAATCAGGACTCTTTGGAGAACCCCAACCTCTTCCAATTTGTGGGCGTCCTTGTTCATTAAATATTCTTGCTAATTTTGAATTAAAACAACAATGTGTTTTTTTATGCTGAATACAAGCTATGAATTTAATTTTTTTAGAGCAATATTCACCAACTTCTACACATCTATTTTGCTTATTGAGTTTTGCTAGCTTTTTTTCATCTTCTTTACAAGGTATAAGCCCTATAAATACTTTATCTTTATCACAGCAACCACCACCAGTTAAGCCAAAAAATTTGTCTTTAGAGCGACATCTATTATCTTTTTTATTAAAGATAAAAATTTGTCCTCTATAAGAACCATCATCTTCCCAACCATTATTATTTTCATCATTAATACCAACTTGAGTATCTTCATCTTCGATATGGCTAGTGCTTTTTTAAAACACAACTATTACATTTAAAATAGTTATCGTTTTAAACATACAATATCTTTACTAACTTCTAAAACTATCTAAAGCATAGCATTTATATTTTATTTTACAGTATAAACAGGACATAAAATAAAATATTTAGTATAGTATAATGTAGAAGAAAAAATTTAAATGGTAATGATTTTAAAAATGTTTATAGCTTTGAAAAAATAGCTAAAATTATACTAGGGGTTAAATCTTTAAAATAAGATTTAATCTACTTTAGCAATTCATATAATAGCAAATATTCTATTTTTGAAATTGTTTCTTGAATATATTAACACTTACTCTTCATTAGTCAGGCAGTATTTTTCTTTATTAGAATTTAAATTCACAATATTCTTTCCTTGAAATTCACACTCTAAAAATTTTAATACATCACCTATTTAGCAAAACAATATCACTTTTTTACACATTTTTACAATAAAATACAAAGTATGTGCAAAAGTATGTGCAAATGAAAAAATATTTCATTAAAGTATGGATATTTAGGGGTTTGGTTGGTAAATTACATGCCTGCTAAATCCACCATTTATTTTTTACTCCCAAATGCTATTTTTCAACAAATTATCTTTAAAATCCTATATTTAAGGGATTATATAAACATTCTTTTTTATTCTATTTTGTTATTTTTTGTGTTAAAATATTGCAAAAAAAGTGGGTTACTAAATGGGTTACTTTTTACAATAATACAAAGAATAAAAATGGCAAAAATTAATAAACTTACAGATAGTTTCTTAAAAAGCGTAAAATGCGATAATGGTAAAAAATTTATAAAATTTAGCGATCCTAGTATAAAAGGATTATATGTTTTTGTTTATCCTAGTGGTAGAAAACTATTTAAAACAAGACAAGCTAATGATACTTATATAACACTTGGGGAATATCCCTTGCTTTCCCTAGCAGAACTTAGAGAAATAGCTATAAATTCACACAAACTAAAAGCCAAGGGTCAAAACATAAGCAATGCAAAAAGATTGAAATTTGGCGTATTATATGATGAAGTATTAGAAAATGCAAGAAAGAGTAATTTAGCAGCGAAAACAATCCAAAGAGGACTAAGCTACAAAGAAGGTATTTTTAAATCTTTAGAATATAAAAATATTAATGATATAAAAAGAGTAGATATTGTTAATATTTTAAAGACCATAGAGCATAAAAGCGCTACGCTTCAAAAAGCAAAGATATGGATAAATAAAGTATTTGAATATGCTTTACAACTTGAGATCATAGAAAACAATCCCGTAGCTTCTATCAAAAACAATATTGTATTTAAAAAACCAAATCAGGTTATACACCAACCTACCCTATTAGATGAATCTGATATTAAAGAATATATAAATACTCTAATACATTCAGATATCAAACAAAGTCATAAAAATTTAATGCTTTTTGTGCTTTTAACAGCCCAAAGACCTGGCAATGTTATAAAAGCTACTTGGGATGAGATAGACTTTAAAAATGAAATTTGGACTATATCAGCTCAAAAAATGAAAATGCGTAAAGAGCATAATATAGCATTAAGCAAACAAGCCATAAGTATATTAAAAAATCAATATGCGATTAAAGTCAATGATTATGTTTTTGCTGGTTCTTCTAAAAAAGGATGTAATAGTGAAAATATCACATGCAATACCAATAAACGCTTAGGATATAAAGGAATTCAAAGCGCGCATGGATTTCGTGCTATGTTTAGAAGCATTGCAAACGAAAAGCAATTGGAACATGGAGTAAGTATGGATATAGCAGAGCAATGCTTAGCTCATGAGCAAAAAAATGCAATATTGAAAGCTTACAATAGAAGTAAAAATATAGAATTAAAAAGAAGATTAATGCAGTGGTGGGGAGATTATATAGAAAAACTTGCAGGAAAGCTTAGCTAACCTTGCAATATTTTATCCAATCATCGATTTCTTTCTTTTCATACATTAAAACTTTTCCTACTCTAACACCCTTTGGAAAGTTATAAATGGCTTGATTTTTTCTCATTCTCATTTTTCTTATCCTATCAACGCTAAAACCCAAATACTGTGCAACTTCTTTTGTACTTAATAATTTCATATTAATCCTTTTTAATGTTTGTTTCTAAATTGAGTGATTTTATAATGGCTTTTTGCTCTTCATAACTTAAAGTATGCGCTAATAATACTTTGACATTCTCAAAATCAAAACTATTATAAGAAACTCTTGTATCTATAAGCTTTATACATATTCTTTTAAGCTCTACATCAAGCCAAGCCTCTATCTTCCAATAATGTCTAATTTCTTCTTCTAAAGAGTTACATCCATTAGAAAACGAAAGATCATTTCTTATAGAAAGAAATTCTTTAAGCATTTTTGATAATTGTTGTTTTATTTCTTCTAAGTGTTTTTCTATCAAATTTCTTTGATCTAAAAAATCTTTCATCATTTGTAGCATTTTGTCTCCTTTATGTTTAATCTTTTATTGAATTTATCTTTTAAAACCGGTTTAATATTTTAAATACAACTCTATAAATTGCAGTAAATATGTATTTTCCAACAAGCTACATTTTTCAACTTCACCTAATTAATGTTATGCAATACTAAGTCTTTCGAAAGTTTCTTTAATAATATTTTATTTATCTATGTTTTGTATGAGATTATCTGATTTTAAAATCAGATAATCTTTACTATTGGAAATTTTAAGAAGTAAAAATACAAGATTTTTAGTTGAGTGGATTAAAAGTACTTTTAATACAAATTGCATCACCATTGCACTTAGGACATATATCTTGATATTCAAAATCTTCATGATCTTCGAATACACATTTGATAACATCGGTATATTCCTCATAACCACAACCTTCATCAATGCACTTTACCAAAGCTTTACCGCTAATTTCTGACATTTTTGAAATCCTTTCATTAAAATATGAAATGATATTTAAAAATAAATTTATTAATAATTAGTTAATAATGTAATATTTTATATACAAATTTTCTCTATTTTTGAGAAAATATTCAATTTGCTTAACAACTTATAACTTTTTTCATCAAAATTAAAAAATTTGCATTTCATTCCTCTATATTTTCTTGATTAAAAAGATTAGGTTCTTTCATTTGCTCAAGCTCTCTTATAGCTGTTTTTAAATCTTCTTTATATTCTTTAATGGTTGAATTTAAAGCACTTCTTTCATACTCTGCATGCTCTATGGCTTTATGTAAAGATACAATTTTCATAGATAGCTCTTTTAGATTATTTTGATTATCTATGTTTTCCATTTTTACTCCTTTTTATAATATTTTCAAGCATATCTATACCCCTTTGAAGTATTTGTTTTTCTTCTGTTGTTCTTGATTTAAGCTCATTAGTGTTTTTTGAGCAAATATCGTAAAATACAAAATCAATGCGTTTATAAAGTTTGATTTTTTTCTTGTATTCACATCTTAAGTCATTTTTGATACTTTCTTTGCTTCTTTCAAACAAATCTATAGCAAAAGGATTATCAAAATAAAAACACAGCATTCTTTCATTTGCACTATTGATAATCCTTGCTTCTTTCAAACTATATTTTAAGTCATTTTTTAAACATGCACGAGCTATTTCATTAGCCTCAATTGTATGTGTTATGATACTCATGCAACATCCTTTAATGCATATGGTTTTATATCTTTTGTCCATCTTGGATTGATTAAATATTTTGTTTGTTTAATAAGTAATAGTTCTTTTGTAAAGCTATATGTTTTACCTAGTAAAGCTATAAAATCATATATAAAATCTAAAGCATCATGAATGTGTTTATGCTGTATGTATTTTAAAAATTTATAGTTTAGTTTGAAAGTTAATTCTAATCTTTCCCAGTCTTTAAATTTTTCTTTAATTTTTTCTTTGTGATAACTAGTCTGCTTTTCATACTTATCATAAATCAAAATTCTATCAAGATCAAAAAACTTACTATGCACCCCATTTACATAAAGAGATTTTTTATAAAAAACCATTTCGCCTTTGATTTTTTTATTTAAAGACAACTCATGCAAATGTTCTTCATATTTTCTCATAGAAGCACTTTCATCACAAAAATCACAAGCTATATCAAAACTATAAGCCTTAAACCTCTTAACCATTTTACTTAACACCTTATACACATCAGCTACCACACTTTTGCTAGGCTGAAAAAGACCATTAAACTGTACTTCTACATAAAAGTCTTTTTTCTTTTTATTTTTTCTAGCAACTTCATGGGTGTCTTTTGAATTTTCTATCACTATTATGGTATTTGATAAACTTTTATTTCTAGGTTTGATGTTTATATACCTAACCTTAAACTCATAAAACTTATCTTTTGTTTTGATATTTTTAAACTTCTCTTTTGTGTATTTTTCTATAGCTTTATTGCAGTTTGTTTTTCTAAGTTTTGTATATAAATCATGTTTTTTAAGAAATTTATAAAATGCAAATTTTGGGATTACAAATTTGATACTATCATAGCCTATGTTTTGCATTTTATTCCTTTCTTTTTTTGCTATTTTGCTACCTTATCAAAACCTTTTTTCATAACTAAAGATTTTGAATTTACCTTTGTAAGTTTAAATCCTTTTGAGCTAAGCTCACTTATTAAACTTTCTATTTCTCTTGCTTTTTTAAATGCATCATTTTCTTTTTGTATGGGCTTAAAATTCATTACTATCCTTTCAATAATTCTTTTGCTTTTATCAAGAGTTTTTTTAAGTCATCTAAGTTAGATCTTAATTCATCCTCATCGCACTCTTCCATGTAGCCAATTAAATCTAAGCATTCTTTGTTAATTAAAGCCAAAGCTCTTGCGTGTTCTATGGCTGTATTAATTTTTTCTTTAAAAGACATTTTCTTCCTTTTTATAGTGCATAAATGGAAGTTAAAAACCACCATAAAGGTGGTTACTCAAAATAAAGAAAGCTAATATGGCTTATAAGGGAGTTTAACTCCCATTTAAACACTACTTATGTCAAAACATAGAGCCTGCATTCAAAGTTATTTAAACTTTTGGTATTTTGACAATTTAACAAAGCTTTTTAAAAAGCCCACTTTCCCACCCGTCGCCGTGGAGTGTGATAAATAAAGAACACGCTAGCTTGATCACCAAGCTAGCTATAAGGAAACTCACTTAAAACCTAGTTTCAAGCTTTTAAAAACCTTTTAAGCACACTTAGAAAATGTGCTTAATGAGGTTTTCAAGCTACCTCATCAATTTCTTTTAAAAGTTCAGAAATCTCCTGTATAGTTTTTGTTTTTTCTTCCACTAAAGCTGTAAATTTTTTATGCTTTAGTTTTAAATCTTTTAATCTCTTAGATAATCTCAAATCCTCATTCAAAAAACCAAGTCTTAAAAGTGCTTTTTCCACTTTAGAATTTGTTTTGCTTTTATTGCTAAGCCAAACCTTTAAAGTTTGATTTTTCAAATTGAGTTTTCTTTCCATTTCATCAAAAGTTTTTAACCCTAACTTTTCTTGAATTTTCTCTTTAATACACATTCAATTACCCTCATAATGAACTATAATGGTTTCAAATAAACCATCACTAATAGCTTCTAGTTTTACAAAATTATGATCAAGTAAAAAATTCAAAGCTTCATTAAATTCGCTTTCTTTTATGTTCATTCTTTTAAAAAGCGTGTCTTTTTTTATAGATTTTTCATTGCTGAGTATATTTGATATGGTGTTTGCATATGCTCTTATCATTTTGTTTCCTTTATCTTTATAATTACAAACATAACCAATAAGATAGCTATAATCACACCAGCTATAATCCAATCTTGCATTATGTATCCTTTTTTATACTTAAGCAAAAAGTTGGTATTCTTTTTGCTAAAAAATAATTATTTTTATGTTTTAAAATTAATTATTTTGTGAAATTATAAAAAAAATATACTCATTTGTCAAGTTATATTTTACATTTGAAAGGTATCTTTTTATGGAAGTAAAAGAAATATTGAAAAAATGGATGCTAGAACAAAATTTGAAAACCTATAAAGAACTAGCAGATTACCTAGGTGTTGCCGCAAATACCATAGATGTTTGGAAACAAAGAGGTTATATACCTGAAAAAAATATACTTAAATATACTCAAATGAATATAAATAACACAAACGACATAGAAAATATAGTTAAAATCAGATATTTTCCTAATGTTTACGCTAGTGCAGGTTTTGGAAACGATAACAGCGATGAAAACTTTCAAACTATATGTCTTGATAAAAATTTTTTAGTAGAAATATTAGGTATTCCTTACAAAACACAATATGATATGATAAAAATATTTGGCGATAGCATGGAACCTTTTATACAAAATGGAAGTTTTGTTATAGTTGATACTAGTAAAAATTCTCTCGATAAGATCAAAAATGCTGATGTGGCTATTTTTAGATACGATGGTGAATTATTTTGCAAACGCATAAGAAAAAATGTCCTTGATGATGAAATTATCATAAGTAGTGATAATATAGGTTTTGAAGACAAAAAAATTAAAAAATCTGCATTAAAAGACTATGTATTTTTAGGTGTTGTAATTTGCTCGTGTAACACTAAAATATTCTTAAATCAAATAGAAAGGGTTTAAAATAAAATATTATATTCCTTCTAAACTATCAAAATTTATAGATGACAATCTAGGTTATCATGTTCTTTATTTGATAGGAATTGTTTTTATTTTGTGTTTTAAACTACATTCTTTCTTACTTATTTTGGGTTTTATATTAATTACTATTGTAACAATTATAGATTTACATCATATTATTAAAAAAATTAATCTTACCAAACTATATAATATCTTGGTATTTTTTGGGTTGTATTATATAGCTGAATTTTTTTCAAGAAATGTAGTTTATATAGTTGTAGATAATGTACCAGATAGCTATAGCTATGCTATTAATATTTTAAATATTATACATATTATTTCAATATTGATTTTTTTTATATCACTCCCTTTGATAGTTATTTTATTAATATCTACACTAATATATATATTGCAAACTATACTTAGCGCTATAGGTATAAAATTTAATTTTATAAATCAAATAATTTTTAGTTTTATACTTAAGCGAACTCATTTTAAAAACGAACTCCATGTTATTTATTTTGCATTTTTTGGTACTTTATCCATGCTGTATTTTTTAATTTTTTTAACAAATGTGTATTTTAATGCACTTAGTTTTACTCCTAATATTATTCATATAAGTTCATATTATCAAAATAATAAAATATGCTCAAAAATATCACCTGATTCATATATACATATACTAGGAGATAATAAAGTATCTATATCCCCTTTTAACACTAAATTTGCATTTAACTTAATTACAAACAAGCCTAATTTCACAACCCAAGAATGTAATTAAAAAAAATAATGATTTTAAAATATATAAATAATATCTTTTTAAAAATAGTTATAATATAATTACCAAAATTTTATTTGGTAATTATATTAAGGGGTAAAATATGGATTTTGAAAATTCTATAAATTCTATAGCGGAAACAATAGCAGAAAGAAAAAATTTAGTAAATACTGAAGAATCAACCAAAATGACTTTCATCATGCCGTTTTTAAAAGCATTGGGGTATGATGTGTTTGATCCAAGCGTAGTAGTCCCTGAATACATAGCCGATATTGGAACAAAAAAAGGTGAAAAAGTAGATTATGCTATTTTCAAAGATGGAAAACCTTTTATATACATAGAAGCTAAAAATCACACTGAAAATTTAAGCAATCACAATAACCAACTAACTAGATATTTTAACACATCACCTAGTGTTAAATTTGCTATTTTAACAAATGGAATAGAATATAGATTTTTTACAGATCTTGATCAAATAAATATAATGGATCAAATTCCTTTTTTAACAATTAATCTTGAAAAACTAAAAGCTAGAGATATTAAAGATTTAAAAAAATTTATATGTTCAGATTTAAATCTAGATGAGATACTAAACACAGCAAAAGAAAAAAAATATTATCAAAGTATACAAGATATCTTCAAAAGAGAGATAGAAAACCCAAGTGATGATTTTGTTGTTCTTTTTGCAAAACAACTCACAGACAAAAGAATGACCGCCTCAACTATTGAGGAATTTAGAACTTATATAAAAAAATCTTTTAAAGAACTTATAAATGATATAGCATATGATAAAATCACTAGTATAAAAAACAATCTTCAAGAAATTAACAACGATGAAGATGAAGAAAGCTACGATGATGAAAAAGAAATTATAACAACAGAAGAAGAACTTCAAGGCTTTTACATAGTAAAATCTATTCTTGCTGGTGCGGGTGCTAACTTACAAGATATATCCTACAAAGATACTTTAAGCTATTTTGCAATCTTGTATCAAAATAGAGTAACAAAATGGATATGTAGGTTAAATTTTACAAAAACAAAAAAATGGGTAAGTTTCCCAGATGACACATACGAACAAATAGAAAAACTAGAAGATTTGTATAAATTGCAAGATAAGATCATCAAGTCATATAATGATAGAAAGTAATTTCTATCATTAAGATAAAATACAATGTATATATTTGCGATCATAGGTGCTATTTTTTATTGGATATTTATTATATGCTTAATAATATACATGATTCAAAGTGTATATAAAAAAGAACTGTATTTTTTTACTAACAATAAAATTATCAATTATTTAATATCAAAAGAAAAACAATGTTTGGTTATTTTGGGGTCTTGGGGCTGTGGAAAAACATATTTTTAGAAACAAATAGAAAAAGAAATTACTTTAAACCTTAATAGTAAAAAAGTTATCTATATAGATCTTTTTGGCAAAGAAAGCTATAAACAAGTAATAGAAGAAATAGTAGTAAGTTTACATGGAAATTATAATAATATTACAAAAAAAACTTTTAAAGGTTTAGAAGGTTTAATTAAAGGTGCAAGTGGTGGTTTAATAAATATAGATAGTGATGTTATTTTTTCCTTTTTAAAAAAAGAAGATTTTGAAAAAATCATTGTATGTCTTGATAACATAGAAAGAAAATCAGATAATCTTCCTTTGAAAGAAATTTTAGGACTTGTAAATTTACTCAAAGAAGAAAAAGAATGTAATGTTGTTATGATTCTCAATAAAGATAAGTTAAAAAAACAAAATGACAATTCAGATAATAATAAAGAGGGTAAACAAGATACTAAAGACTGGTATCAAGAATACAAAGAAAAAGTTGTTGATTGCGAATATATCATAAAAGACAATAACGAAATTGCCAAAGGCTTGATTGAAAAAGCATTTACACAAAATAAAGAGATAAAAGGTAGTTTAGTTAATATTAGTTTAAAACATTATACAGATACTTGCAATAATAATCTAAGATTATTATTAAAAATATTAGAACATATAAAATATTTTAATAAAGAATGTTTTATGCTGTATTATGACAAAACAAACAAAAAAGAATTTGAAATAATTGCAAATGAATATTATTTAGCAATTTTTCATGCTGTAAAAGACTTTTATATACAAAAAAACAAAAAGGAAAATGTAGATGATATATACCGTATAGTTACAAGGTATTTGAATAATTTTTTTATTATAGATGATAATGATAAAAAAACATTAAATAATATATTTTCTCAGCAACTATCATCTGAATTATTTTTAAAATTTGAAAAAACTTATACTGCATATTTTTATAAAAATAGTAGCGATGCTAATTTTAAAATCGAATTAGAAGAAATATTGCAAAATTCTAATGATAAGTTAGAAAAAATTACAAAATATTTAAGTTCTGAAAAATTTTTGGAAGCATTATATTGGTTTAAAAAAATAACAAAATCAAATCAAAAAGCAAGTGAAGAAAGTAATAGAGAATATTTTAAAAAAATAGACGAGATTATCAAAAATTTAATTAAAGAAAATCAATATTCTGTTTATGATAAAAGGATAAGACTATTAATTGCTTTTAGCAAGCGATATAAAAATTATAGTAAAAATATAAAAGAATACAACAGTAAAAATAAATTAGAAATCTTTAAATATAATGCAAAAGAATACCCTCACATATTCCATTTTGAGAATATAAACAAGTTTAATCAATATGAAATAAATTCTATTAAAAATGTCTTTTATAATGATCAATTTTTTTTCAATAACTTTATAGATTTTTTTAGACTTGAACCAAAAAATAATCATATTAAAATATATAGTAATAATTCTTCTTATAGATATACTGATGCTGATTGCAAAGGATATGAAAAAATTTTTAAAGAAAATAATTTGTTTTTGGCTTTTATAGATTATATTAATGAAAATAAAATTAAAAAACAGATGCTTATCAAAAAAAGATTTATAATAAACGATAACTCCAATATCTTATCAAAACTATTTTATTTGCAAAATTAACAGACAATTTCTTCGCTCATATCTATAAGTAAAGATATACTATCCATCATTCAACTCCTTAATTTTATCCATATTGATTTCACATTGCTTATAGTGATAAAAAAGCTCACTATAAGCTTTTAATATATCTTTTTCATCTTGCACTATAGGTTTATGCGCTCTATCAAATTCTAAAAGCTCATTTGGTATTTGCACTTTTTGAATTTGTATTTTGGTTAATACTTGTGTTTTGCTCCCACAGCCTATCAAGCATAGCATTAAAAAGCTTAGTGGTATTAGTTTCATTGCTTTTGGATATATAGTTTTTAACATCATCAACCCTTGTTTTGATTTGATTTTTTTGAGTATTTACATGAAAGAGTGCTTTTAACTCTTGCTCGTGTCTTATTTTAAGCTCTTGAGTAATCCTTGTGAGTTCATTATTTACACCCAAAGCTAAATTTAAATCACTTTGACTTTTTTCTAATTTTGCGTTTGTGCTATCTAGCTTAAGATATAAGAATACATTAAGCATAAGCATTAATGCTAAAGCAATATAAAGCTTTGTATTGTTAAATAAAAATGACATATTATTTGTAGTTTAAAGTAGGTTTTGTATAATACTTTCAAGGGTTAGCCGTAGGTCTGACCCCCTATGGCTTAATCTAACCCTAGAAAGTAGGTGATTAAATTTGAGCTATATAATCCACATAATCTTTATAATTATACTACTAAGTATGATTATAGTCAAGGCTTATTAACCTTGTCCCCTTTTTTTAAGGGGGTTATGTGGTAACCTACTTTAAGCTTGCTCCTTTCTAAAATTTGTTTGTGATTTCTAATTTTATATTTGATAAATCTTGCTGATATAGCAAATCATATAATTTTTTACAAGCTTGTCTGCTTTGACCTATACTTTCATCACTCTTAGTTAAACCTAGTAAAATACAACCTTTTGTATTCTAATAATTACATATTTATCATCTTTTACTCTCAAACATTGTTTTCTAAATAAACTTTCATTTCCAAACTATAAGTTTTGCAGCGTTTATAAACTAGACTTTATTTGTTTATAAAGCAATTGTTGTTAATATTTTGAAAAAATTTAGAGAAAAATCATGAAAGATCTTAAAAAATACATTGCAAATTCCAAACTAACACGCCTTGAAGTTTTATATGAAAAATTAGTAAAGTCTGAAAATGGCATAACCATAAAAGAACTAGCCCAAGAACTCAATGTAAGCGCTAAAACCATAAAAAGAGATATGCAAGGGGTTTTTGAGCCTATGGGGCTTATTAAAAATGGAAGAAAATGGCGTATTGATACAAACAAAGACACTCAAGAGCAAAATGATGAAAAAATAATCCTTGAAGTGCTTGATACCATGGCAAAAAGTGCTGGAAATAGCTTTTATGCTAAGGCTCACCCCCTACTTTCTAAACTTTCTCAAAATATCTCTAACCCCATCCATACTAGCCTAGATGCAGAAAAGCTAGAAGAAAAAGATTTAAGCAATTTTCAAATTCTTGAACAAGCCATCAACACCAAAACACAAATTGTCTTTAAATATGAAAATAAACTTTTCCAAGTAAAACCTCTAAAACTAGCCTTTTTTAGTGGGTTTTGGTATTTGCTTGCTTTTGATATGAAAAAACGTGATATTTTCAAAAAATTTTATTTAAAAAATATCCAAAACATCACTCTAACCCAAGAACATTTTCAAACCGATGAAAGCTTAGAAGTAAAACTTCAAAGAGTAAATTCAATATGGTTTAACCTTGATAAACCTTTTACGGTAAGACTTTTAGTAGAAGAACCTGTGCGAAAATACTTTGAAAGAAAACCTCTAAATTCACAAATCATCACCGGTAAAGATAAAGATGGCTCCATAGAAATAGAGCTTGAGATAACTCATGAAATGGAAATTTTACCTTTAGTGTATTATTACATACCTTATGTAAAGGTTTTAGAACCTGATTTCATAGCAAATAAAGTCAAAAAAGTAGTTGGAGAATACCTTGATCAAATAAGCAAATAATTGCTTATTTGTCAGATTTTAATGCTTTCTTAGCTTCATTTAAAGCTTTTTTAATCGCATTATTTTCCATAAAATTTTTTATCTCATTATAAATATAATCTTCTATAGTTTTAAATTTATCAGCCTTAGTAGTTTTATCATAATCAATCATATCATAAATAAATTTATAATCTTTATCTTGATTTTCTTCATCTAAAATTATTTTTTTAAATATGCTAGCATCCAAGATATTTAATTTTTGATTTTTTATCTCTTGTATTATCTTTTGTATTGCTGATTTAAAATTTTTGATTTTTTTATCATATTCTTTGCATTCTTCATCATTTTCATAATAATAAATAACACGAAAATCGATACGCAAATTTTTATATTTTTTGCCATAAAAGTATAAATTAAATGTTGGCATTATATAGTTATTTATATCTTTTTTGTGGTAAATAGTAAAGAAATATTTGGTTGAATTTGTTTTTTCACGATCTTTTTCCACAAGCAAAATATTTTTTCCTATTTTTTTGTTTTTAAATTTCTTTTCGAGTTTATCCATGAATTTACTCATTAATTCTTTGCAAATTTCATCCCATTTCTCTCTTACTATTTCTTTTGCTTTTTTATATTTATCATTATCTACATCTTTAAAATCACTTTTATTTTTAGTATATCTATATAAATTTGTAGCATTGTTTAAATTTTCTTTGCTCGATTTCAAAAATTCCATGACATAATCTTTAGCCACATAATCATCTATAGCTACATACCAAGTTAAAAGAGTTTTATACTGATTTAAAGTAAAAATCACATTTTGCATATCATTTTTAAATTTTTTATCAATTTCATTGTTTTTAACTTTATTCTCACACGCGCCTATACAAGCATTAATCCACTCTTTTATCCATTTATAATCCATTTTTAGATAAAAACTCATTTTTTTATCATAGCTATCATATATAAGATCATCATTTATTTTAAATCCATTTTTTGCGCCTAAGCTATATTTACTAGGCTCGGTATCTTCATTTTTATGCAAATAAATAGTAAGTATATTTTCATGAAAATCATCTATGTTTTTAACTTTTTCTTTTATGTGTTTTATGTAGTCTTTGAGTTGATCTGGTTGATCTTTTGCATAAAGTTTATTTTCTATGATGATATATCTTTTATCTTTTAAGCTTATGAGAATATCGATTCTTCTATTATCTTTAGCACAAGCTTCTGTTTCTACGCTTTCTATGTCATGGACTGTAAGATTTTTAAATTTCTTAGCCTTTGTGTATCTTCCAAGCTTTTTTAAAAACTCATTTGCAAAAAGCTCTTGATAATGATCACCATGCGGATCGATCAAATAAGCTATAAATTTAGAATGATAAATTTCCATTTCTTGTACGCCTAAAGCTTCAAAAATATTTATATCACTCATACCTTTTTTGGTGTTTTCTTCAAATTTATCATTAACCTTTAATAATTCTTCAATAAAATTTTTCATTCACAATGCCTTTAAAATAATTTTCACAATTATACTACAAAAATATAGACTACCATTGTCTGCTTTTTTTAGCTATGATTTTTCAAATCATTCAAAAAAAGGATTAAAAATGCTTCAAACCATGAAACACATCCTAACTCACACCGATGAGACTTTACTTGCAAAGAAATTTGGCTATAACAATGTAGAAAAATTTACTAAAACAAAAACTTTGTTTTTAGAATGCGAAAGCATACAAGAATGGCTTTTAAAAGGACATTATGATATGGTAAATTCCTCTTTAGAATTTATGCAAAAATTTGATTTTATTTTAGATAAAGAAATTTTGAATTCAATTTTAGAACAAAGTATTTTATTAAAAGATAAATACACAAAATTACAAGAAGCAAAAGCCATCATAAAAACAAATTTTAAACGCAAAAGCGAGCCTTTGCATACTTTGATGTTTTTATCTCACTTACGCGTGCTTAAATTTCCTATTAGTAATGATATGCTCTATCTTGATAAAACACAAATCATGCAAAAGCTCAAAGAACTAGCTATAAAGCATTATGAAAGTTCACAAGGCAAATTAAAACTTTGGGGAGATATCTTACAATATGACATTATTTATGATGATGAGTTGTTAGTTTTAAGCATGCAAAAGAGTGATGAATGATAGCCATTTCTACACTTTTATCATCAAAACATAAAAGAATTTATCAAAATCTTGTGCAAAATTTTGCTAAATTTAACATCGCTTTTAAAGAAATACCAAGTAATGATATATGGTTAAGAGATTTCATGCCTTTAGTGTATGAAAATACGGCGACAAGCTATATTTATGATCCTGATTATCTTAGAAATTATCCGCATTTAAAAACCACTATAAAACCTCTAAAAAATCACTTAAATTTAATCCTTGATGGAGGTAATTTCATAAGAAAACATGATGTTGCCTTTATGTGTGAGAAAATTTTTAGCCAAAATCTAACACTTAGTAAGGAAAGCATTATCCATACTTTAAAACAAAGCCTAAATTTAAAACACATAGTCTTTTTACCAAGACTAGCTTATGATAGATATGCGCATAGTGATAGTATGGTAAGATTTATAAGTAAAGATCATGTGCTAATCAATGATTTTTCTTTAGAAAATGCGCAATTTTTTGAGAAATTACACACCGCTTTAAAAGATTTTAAGGTTACAAAAATGAGCTATTCTAAAGAATTTATGCAAAAATACAAATGGGGTGCGTATTTAAATTTTTTAGAGTTTGATAAGGTGGTTTTTGTGCCAACTTATGATATAGATGAGGATGAGAGGGTTTTAAACTTTTTACAAAATATCTATAAAGACAAGCAAATCATAGGTATATATCTAAAGCCTATTATCAAAAAAGGTGGTGCTTTACATTACATTAGTGCCAATATTTTACAATAATTAAATTTGTTTAAAGGATTAAAAATGGAAAATCAAACATTAGAAGAAAAATTTGAAGAGCTTTATCTAAAAAGTGCTTTATCAGAATGGGATAAAGCGATAAATGAACTTGATAAAAAAGAAGTAAAGAGTGAATTAAAGAAAAAACATAAATCGCTTAAATGTTATATAATTTACAAATTAAAGATTTCAAACAAAGAAGAATATGATAAAATTTATAAAAAAACGCAAAATTCTTTAAAATACTTAAAAAATAGATATAGCTCTACAAAAAGAAGAAATGATAATAAAGAACCATTTGGAAGTGCAAGAAAATTTATATCATGGTATAAAAAACAAGAGAAAAAATGTTATTACTGCAAAATAGCGCAAAGTGATCTAGCAAATCTATTTGAAAACAAACTTATAACTTCCAAAAAACCATCTTTTAATAGCTCATTGCAAATTGAAAGGCTAAATCCAGATAAAGGCTACAATGAAGAAAATTGTGTTTTAGCCTGCTGTATTTGCAATAATGCAAAAAGCGATATGATAAGCGCTAGTGATTTTGAAAAATATTTTAGTAATAGTGTTAAAAATTTCTATGAAAACTTGTTAAAAAACATAAAACCCAAATAATTCTCATAACTAGACAACTAAAGTCTAGTTATTTTGTTTATAATTACATTATATATCTTAGTTTAAAGGTTTATAATGCAAACAAATACTTCTACTCTTACTCACATTGCGGATTTTGATTATTACTCACATAATGTAAAAGTCATCTCACTACACGCACAAATGCTCTCAAACAGCAAACAAATCAAAAAAGATTTTTACAGCGAATTTGAAGATACACTAGAAAAAGATGGTAAAATCACTAGTTTTATCTACAAACAATACTCCAAATTTATCTATCCTAGCTTTTTAAAGAAAAATCTAAGTTATCTTAAAAAATACTTAAATTTTACTCAAGCAGAATGTGATGTGTTTGCGTTTTTTTACTATGCAAACAAAGGTAGATTTGCTTTACACCAAGGTTATAGCACTGCTTTGGGCAAAAAGATCATAGAAAAAATTTTCAACCACACTTCAAAAGATGTCAATAAAGCTTTAAGTGATGATTCTATGCTTTTTAAGCTAGATGCCTTGTGCTATTATGATAGTGATGCCTTTGGTATAGATGTAAATAATTTTGAAAGCATTTTCACTCAAGATATTAGCAAAACTACACTTATGGGTGAGTTTTCTTATTTTTTACCTAAAACTAGACTAAATTTGAGTGATTTTGACTATATACAAGAAGAATTAAATACTATCATTACTTTTTTAAAAAAACGCCAAAAAGGAAATATTTTTATATATGGAAAAGCAGGCGTAGGCAAAAACGAGCTTAGCGCACTCATAGCTAAAGAGCTTGGAAAAGAAGCATTGTGCGTTAAAGATTGCGAAAATGATAAAAAATCAAGTAGAATTTCAAATTTTTACGCACTTAAAAAGATACTCAATCCAAAAAAACAAATGGTAGTCTTTGATGAGTGTGAAGATAGCCTTTGCTATGATTCTTTAAAAGAAAAATTAAAAATCAATAAAATCTTAGATGAAGAAAATGGCGTTTGTGTATTTTTATCAAATTCCAAAGACATGGATGAGGCGTATTTGAGGCGTTTTGATGTGATTTTAAAGCTTAAAAGTATGCCCAAAGAAAAGAAAATTCAAAATATAAAAAAGTTATTCAACAAGAAAAATATAAAAATAGATGAAGCCATTATAGAAAATATAGCTTCTCATCCTGAACTTTCTCAAGGGGTTATTTTAAAATGTGCAAATAATGCTAAGATCTTTAAAAGCAAAAGCCAAGAAGTATTTGTAAGATTGATCAATGAAAATTTAAAAGCAAGATCACTTCAGGGCATTTCAATGCCAAAAAAAGACAAAAAATACGATTTAAGCTTGATAGAATGCGATTTAAATTTACAAGAACTAATAAACAATATCGATAAAAATTCAAGTTTGAGAATTTTAAGCTATGGCATAGCAGGCAGTGGAAAAAGCGAGTTTGGCAAAGAACTAGCCAATGTTTTAAATAAAACTTTACATTCTTATAAACTTAGTGATATTTTAGATCCTTTTGTGGGCAATAACGAAAAAAATATCGCAAACATTTTCAAAAAAGCTTCTAATGATAATGCTATCTTACAGCTTGATGAAATCGATGCGTTAATTTATAGTAGAGATGAAGCAAATAAAAGCTGGGAAAAAAGCTTAGTCAATGAAATGCTTATGCAAATGGAAAATTTTGAAGGTATTTTCATAGCTTCTACAAACTACCTACAAAACCTTGATAAAGCTAGCATAAGAAGATTTGATCTAAAGATAGAATTTCAAGCATTAAAGCAAGAAAAACTTTTAAAGGCTTTTGAATTTTTTGCTAAAGAATTAAATTTAAGCTTTGATAAAAAGCAAATTGTAAAAAGACTCTTAAGGCTTCAAAATATTTGTTTGGGCGATTTTGCGCTAATTCTTAGACAAAATAAAATTTTTAAAATCAAAAACGCCGATGAATTTTTAGAAAAATTAGAAAAAGAATCAAAACTCAAATCAGATGATGAAAAAATCAACATGGGATTTTTATGAAAAGGATAAAACTATGAACATAACACTTCAAGGAACAATACACAAAAGCTTTGTGTTTGGATTTAATGATATAAAAGCAAAAGAATACATTAAAGCATTATATGAAACAAATAATGATGAGTTTAATTTCCAAACACAAATTCAAAACACAGAAAATATACAACTACTAAGCCAAAGTTATCATTTGTAAAATGGATATTTTTTAGATGTAAATACTCAAAGCAAACTTTTGTCTTTTGAAAATTTTTTAAGTCAAAATTATGCGGATTTTAAGCATTTTTGTGTTGTTGATTTTATAAAACATAATGCAAAAATACACTACAAATTAAAAGAAACAAATACAAAAAGCAAACTCTATCATCTTGCAAGTGCATATGCCTTTCCTAAAAATGGCTGGATAGATAAAAAAGTGCTAAACATCAACGATATCTCACCTTATCAAAACATGCTTATAGAAGGGTTATTTTATATTGAAGAGCAAGAATTGCTAGAAATTATAAAACAAAATGAAAATTTGATAAGAAATAATTTTTATTTAAAAGATTATGATTTTTCAAAAGGTTTAAAAAAACTTTTAGATGTGAGTTTGGATATTTTATTTGCTAATATTGGCACGAAAAATTTTAAACCCTATAAACTAGAAATAAACTCTATCACTCACGAGGATATAGAAAGAAAGATTTCTTTTATTAAGCTACTAAAATGATTGTTTTAGTAGCTCTTTGATCCTTTCTATAAATTGCGTTTCTTTTTGGGTAATATACTCAAGAGTGATTTCTTTATCTTGACTATCTTCAAGAAAAATTCCATCAACTATAAATTTATACTCATCTGAAAGGATAGAATTTTCACTATGACATTTTGCTTTTTCAAATTCTTGCATAGGATATAAAAGTCCACCTAAAAGCACCTTGCCTATCTTTTGATAATACCCCATATAAGTATGAATTTGAAACAAATCATTTCTGTCTAAATCTCCCATGCCATTTTGGCTTCTACCTTCCATTTTCATTCTTTTATATTTAGTATCAAAAACCATGTATGTATCATCTTTAGACAAAACAATATCAGGTATTATATAGCGTTTATAAAAGCTATTTTTATAAATTTCAAGCTTTGGAGAATCAACCATATATTCTTCAAAATTATTTCTTAAAAGCTTGCTTATATAAATTTCAAAAAGCTCTGCTATATTAACGATAAAACCATAACTTTTTTGATCATTTTTATTTTTACTAGTAAAATTTTGACTTTCTATGATCATTTTTGCATATTTTAAAAGCTCTTTGTAGTTTTGATAGTTTTGATTTCTCAAGGCTTTGCTAGAAAAGGCTTTATTTAAACTTTCTTTTATAAAACAATGCTCGCTTTTATTTTGCACTAAATAGGTTTTTATATGCTTTACATTTTTTAAAAAGCTTGAATTTTTCTTTTCTATGACTTCTAATGCTTTATATAATACATTAATAATATGCACATCTTCTATTTGCTCTCTTGTTTTTGTAGCAACCTTTGCTTTTAAAGGGATATTGTGTTTTATAAATTCAACCATATCGATATTTCCCTTAAAGCGCAAGTCGTTGTATTTTTTACTTTGATAATTTTTAGGCAAACCTATCAAAAAACTTTTTTCAAGTTTTTGCACAAAGATATAAAAAAGTATAAACTCACTTATATTGCTTTCCTTTTTTACATCTTGATAAATACTCACATCATCAACAAATACATCATTAGCATAATTTAGCATTCTTTCTAAAAACTTTTCGCCAAACCTGGAATTTATCTCAACTTCCAAACCATTATAAGAAATTTTTCCTATATAATTTCCACTAGCAATTTGCCTTTTATTTTCTTCAATCGTTCTTACTGAAATGATAGGATTTTTAGCATTTTTACTTAAAATTTTTTCATCATCATTTAAAAAAGAAAAGAAATTTCCATCTTTTATAAAATCTTCAAAATACAAATCAAAATTTTGTATTTTTGAAGATTTTTGCTCTATTTCTCTAAAGCTATTATCATTTATTTTTATTGGATTTTTCATTTTTTTGGTTCATTTGGTTTTTCTATAACAAAAAGTTTTTTTAATTCATCCAAGTGATTTTGTATGTCTTTTTCACTATATTCGCTTCTTAAATACTCTTTTAAAAGTGCTTCAAAGCGGTTGCTAAAAAGTTTTTTCATATCACTATCTTTAATCTCATCATTTTTAAATTCAATTTTTAGAAAATAAGAATGCCCAAGTTGATATTTTTCACCTATATCTTTACTAATTTCATCATTTAATTTTTTACAAGCTTGTGCGTATTCTTCAATATTATTTGCATAAATTTCATCTCTTATTACACCATAATCGCATGTCATTTCTTGCCATATAAAGCGTCTTCTAAGCGCTAAGTCAAAACTATCTATACTTTTATCTAAATCATTCATAGTTCCTAGTAAAAACATATTTTCAGGCACATAAAAATCCTCATCATCTCTCATAGAGGCATATTGTGTTTTTATCTTACCTTTTTCTCCTCTATACTCAAGCGCATAAAGTAATTCTCCAAAAACCCTAGATAATTCCGCACGGTTAATCTCATCAGCTATGAAAAAATACCCATGATCACTTAGAGCTTCATTAAAATTTCCTTTTTCGAGTTTTTCCAAAAATCCTTTTTCTTCTTCTTTTGCTTTATCACAAAATTCTCTAAAAATTCCATTTTTAAGCTCAAGTTTTAATTGTCCATTTTCAATCCCTGCAGGTTTAATACCTTCTATAAAATCCTCATAAGAAAAACTTGGGTGAAATTGAGTAATGAGCATTTGATTTTCATTTTTAATGATATTTTTTACATTATTTACTATGGTATAGGTTTTTCCAGTTCCAGGAATTCCATGAAAAATGATGTTTTTATGCGTTTTTAAAAGCTCTTTAAAGCCTTCTAAATCATTGCTTTTTATATCTGCTTTGCCACATAAATTTGCAAAATCATAAGCTGCTTTGTAAAGTTTATAATACACACTTTCAGTTATGTTGTTTATATATTTTTCATCACCACCTTGTAGTTTATCTTTTGTAATTAAAGCCAAATCAGATTTTTTTATCTTATCAATCAAATTTAAAAATTGATCTAAAATATAGTATTTTGGAAGATTATCTGTTCTTTTTACATCAAGTTCTTTCAAAACAAAATCAAAATATGCTTGTTCGTTATTTTGTATATTGCTATTTTCTTTTATGCTTTTAAGTTTATTATTTGAATTTTTATTTAGCATTTCAAAGATATATTCAGCAGTCTTTGCCATAGCATCGTTTACTAATGGAAAATTATTATTTTCAAAATTTAATAAGTATGCTAACTCTCTAGCAGAGGCTTTCATACCTGTGATATCAAGATTTAACAAATCTTCTAGTGAGTTTACTTTAGATATCTTAACAAGGTCAGCATGTAATTCTTTAGGATTTTTTTTATTCAGCAAATTTGAAGCATTAGCTCGTTGTTGAGCGCTATGTATATTTTCTTTTTTCCAAAATTTTTTAAAATTTTTTACCCATTCTTGCGAGTTGTTTTCATCAAATTCTTTAATTTCATTAAATTTATCCTTAATCCCAATCTTAGAATCGATAGTGTTTTTATCAAATTTAATATGAATAGTATCTTTATCTCTATAATATCTTAAATATTCTTCAAAAGCACCTTTTAAAATAACAAAATTTATATTATTACAAATATATATAAAATTCTTATACTCATCAAAAATATCTTTTAAAAATTTAAAGTTTTTATCTTTAAAATCTTTTATAAATTTTTTATAGTTCTCAAGAATCTTAAGATCTTCTTGAATATTTTCATAATTTGCATTATTTAAATTAACAAATTTAAAACCTTCGTTATTTTCTTCAATTTCAATACCTCTTTCCTTGCCAAATTTAGTATGATAAATATAGCATTTATCTTTATCAAAAAAATAACCAAAATTTTTATCTTTAATTGCATTTAAACTAGTTTTTAAATCACTCATAGTTTTCCTTAGTTTTGATTTTTATAATTATAACTTAATTTTTGCATTGTTAATTACACCAAAATAAAAAATTTAAAATAGACAAACACAGTCCACTAAAATAAATTACAATTGTAAAATAAAAATATCAAGTCATGGAGGTGTTAAAAAATAAAAATCAAATTTAAAATAACAAATCAAAAACAAAGGAATAAAATGAAAAAACTATTTTTAATTTTAAGCATATTAATGTGTATATGCTTTACTTTTACTAATGCTGAAGTAAATTATACAACAGCACAACAAGATATAACAATAGAAAAAACCATAGATAACAATACAAGCACAAAAATAGCTCAAGAAGATTATACCAATACAATAATCATCACCATAGCTATCTTAATATATATCATCATAGCTGCAGTGCTTGTGTATTATGGATTAAAAGGCAAGGTAGTCATATATAGAAATACAATAGATCTTAGCTTGTGTGTTGGATTATTTGCTGTATTGCCTTTAGCCTTTATAATCTTTATGACATTATTTCTAATGCGAATAGAAAGAGATACTGCGCTAATTATTATGGGTGTCATTGCTTTTATATGGGCATGCGTTGTATTATATATAGCATACACAACACTAAGAGATAATCGTAATAATCCATTACTAATGATTTTAATACTACCTTTAAAAGTAACATTAGGATTATGGTATGGACTTAGTATTTTTGCAGTTTTTAGAAAAAGCAATCTTAAAACCGTAGCGCAAAGAAGAGAAGAAAAACAAAATGCGTTAGCACGCTTTGCTTTTTCAAGCGGACTAATTTATGCTCTAATGCGAGATAAACCTTTGAAAAAATAATACTCTAGCCTATTTTAATAAAAATAGGCTAAAATTCAAACAAAACAACAAAGAAAGGTAAATAATGTTTTTTTCAAAATCAAGATACACAAGAGGCACACAATGTGCTAAGTCTTTATGGCTGAAAACTTACAAAAATGAAATATTGAGTGTGCCAGATGAAAATGCTTTAGCTAAATTTAGTACCGGTAACAAGGTAGGCGAGCTAGCTTGTGAGCTTTTTCCAAATGGAGTAAAGATAGAGTTTGAAGGTAGTTCTTTTGATGAAAAATGCGAACAAACTAGAAAACTATTAGAAAATAACCAAGAAGTGATTTACGAAGCTACTTTTTGCTACGATGGCATTTTGATCATGATAGATATTTTACAAAATACTAAAGATGGTATGATCATTAACGAAGTAAAAAGCTCTACATCTTTAACAAAAACACCTACTTCCAAAGTAATTAAAAAAACATATATAGATGATTGTGCTTTGCAATATTATGTTTTGTCAAATTTGGGTTATAAAATCAAACAAGTTAACCTGATACATTTAAACAATAAATACTATAGAGGTGATTTTCTTGATATAAATCAACTTTTTGTAATCAATGATATCACAAAAGAAGTTTTATCAAATCAAAACCAAGTTAAAGAAAATTTAAAATACTTTGAAGAAATTTTAAGCAAAAAAGAAGAACCAAATATAGACATAGGAACACATTGTTTTGATCCTTATGAGTGTGATGGATACGAGTATTGTTGGGTTAAACAAAGAAATTTATGTGAAAACGAGAATGTTTTTAACATTTCAAGGCTTAATGCAAATAAAAAATTTGAACTCTATCAAAAAAATATAATCAATTTCAAAGATATAAAAGATCTATCTATCTTTAATGAAAATCAACAAATTCAAATCAAAGCCTCACTTAATAAAGAAATCTACATAAACAAAGAAAATATCAAAAAATTCTTAGATACTCTAACCTATCCCATATATCATCTAGACTTTGAAACTTTTATGCGAGCTATACCTGAATATAAAGGTATATGCAAATTCCTTTTCAATACTCTTTACATATAGCCTATAAAGACAAGTTAGAACATAAAGAATTTTTAAGCGAATGCGGGATCGATCCAAGATATGAACTTGTAAGAAATTTGATCAATGATATACCAAAAGATGTTTGCGTGCTTTCTTATAATGCAAGCTTTGAAAAAGGTGTTATAAGAAATTTAGCACTTGCTTTTCCTAAATTTTGCGAGCACTTGTTAAATATAGAAAAAAATATCAAAGATCTTATGATTCCTTTTCAAAATAAAGATTATTATCACTATAAAATGCAAGGAAGTTATTCTATAAAAAAAGTTTTACCAGCTCTAATCCCTGATATGGAGCAAGCTTATAAAAATTTAAATTTAATCCATAATGGAAGCGAAGCTATGCAAAGTTTTGAAGCTATGCAAAATATGAGTGAAAACGAAAGAAAATCTTACCACCAAGCCTTGCTAGAATACTGCAAACTTGATACCTTAGCCATGGTAAAAATTTTAAAACATTTAGAAGAGCTTGTAAAATAACAAATATACAAATTTAAAAAGGAAAACACATGAAAACAAGTCTTTTAAAACTAGATAAGAATTTTACTAGTAAAAAAATAGCAGATTGTGGTGTTATAAAAAAAGATAAAATGTATTATGCAACAACTTTTAAAGAAGATTCAATTTTATTTGATATCTATGGAAACATACTAAAAAAAATTGCTGGCAAGATTTATCACTTAAATGATGATTTATATGGATTTTGTTGTACAAAAACAAAATATGGCTTTATAGATAAAAAAGGAAATTTAATCACAAAAGTAAAATATGATGGTATCAACAGCTTTCATGATGGCTTGGCCGGCGTTGAACTTAACGGAAAATGGGGTTTTATAGATAAACAAGGAAATTTAGTTATAGAAACAAAATATGATGATATTTTTAATTTTAATGAAGGTTTAGCTGGAGTTGAACTTGGCGAAAAATATGGCTTTATAGATAAAAAAGGAAATTTAGCTATAGAAGCAAAATATGATTATGTTGGAAAATTTAGTGATGGTTTAGCCATAGTTGAGCTTGATGGAAAATGGGGATTTATAGATAAACAGGGAAATTTAGTTATAGAAACAAAGTATGATTATGTTGGAGAATTTAGTGATGGTTTAGCTATAGTTAAGATTATTGGAAAATGTGGCTATGGTTTTATAGATGAAAAAGGGGAGATAATCATAAATACCGAATATGATGAAATTAGTTATCATAAAGAAGAATTAGTAAAAGTCAAACTTAATGGAAAATGGGGTTTTGTAGATAAAAAAGGAAATTTAGTTATAAAAGCAAAGTATGATTATGTTGGAGAATTTAGTGATGGTTTAGCTGGGGTTATGCTTAATGGAAAATATGGTTTTATGGACAAAAAGGAAAATTTAGTTATAGAAGCAAAGTATGTTGAAGTTTACTCTTTTAATGAAGGTTTAGCTGATGTTAGACTTGGTAGAAAATGTGGTTTTATAGATAAACAAGGAAATTTAGCTATAGAAGCAAAATATGATAATGCTTTGGGGTTTAAAAGATGGCTTAGCTGAAGTTAAGCTTGGTAAAAAATGGGGTTTGATAAATAAAAATGAAGAAATTGTTATTGAGATTGAGTATGATGAGATACTAAAACTTGATACGAATTTATTTTTACTTAAAAAAGGCGAAGAATTAAAACTAAAAAACCTAAATATGATTTAAAATGTTTGCGAGCATTTGTTAAATATAGAAAAAAATATCAAAGTTCTTATGGAGCCTTTTAAAAATAAAGATTATTATAAAATGCAAAAAAGTCTTATAAAAAAGTTTTACTAGCTTTAATCCTGATATAAAGCAAGCTTATAAAAATTTAAATTTAATCCATAATAAAAGCGAAGCTATGTAAAGTTTTGAAGCTGTACAAAATATGAGTGAAAATGAAAAAAGCTCTCCGTCAAGCCTTACTAAAATGCTGTAAATTTAACCATGATAAAATTAAAGCTATGGATTAAAATTCGATTTTTAAAACCTCATACACATTTACCTCATTTGTATAAAAGACATCATAATAACATCCTGTATATTTATTGTTTTTTAAAAACTGATTGATTGTTTTTAGTTTTCTATCATCACTGAGCTTAAAACTTAAAATATGAATTTTAGCTTGTGGATTTAGCACTATCTCTTGGCTTTTACCTCACAATGATAATTTTCACTTTCTTTTAAAGCTTCTATTGTATTATGATTATTAAAAACCTCATGATGGATAAATTCTCTACATAAGTTTTTATGAAAATCATTCCATTTTTCTAGCAAAATATCAAGAGTTTTCATTGTTTTTTACTCCGTTTAATTTTTCATTTAATTCTTTGATTTTTTCTTTATTTTCTTCAATAAATTTTAGTATTGCTCCTGCTGTAGGATTTTTATCAAAAACTATATAATCAGATAAAGTGTATCCGTTAAATTCAGGTATTTTCTCTTGAATTCTTTCTCTATCTTCTTTTGATATATCACCTATAAGTCTGATTCCAAAATTTTTCCAATTTTTAGAATTTGTAGTATCAAACCAAGCAAAAGCAAAATATACATCATTATTACTTAAATTCTTTGGTTTGAGTATAAATTGAATATAGCTTGAGCCATTATCAATGCTAAAATCATTATCAAAAACTTTGCAAGTTTCTTCTAAAAACTTATTGATAATATAATCTCTTTCATACATTGATATTTTTGGCAATAATTTTGACTTATTATTAACTAAATCTTTAAACAATTGTTCAAAACCAACTTTACTTTCCTTTTGCAAAAAGCTTATTATATCACTACCATTGCCTATGACATTATTTATAGCATCTTTGTAAAATTCTATAGTTTGGTTTAAATTGCAAAAATTTTTAACCTTTTCTTGAGATTTTTTTAACCAAGTTAAAATTTCTTTCTCATAAGAAATTTGTCTATATAGCACTTTATCGTTGCCTCTTTTTAAGAATAATTCATTTTCAACATTTTCTATATTCCAACCATTTAAACTATTCTCACTAGGATCTCTATCGCCATATGGAGTAAGATAAATCACCGCGATATTTTCAATATTTTTGATATCTTTATAAGAAACATTTTCTTCTTCAATTAATGTATCTATATACCTAGCAATTTGCTCATTTTGATCTTTCGCCCAAATTTTATTTTCTAGTATAATGTGTTTAGTGCCATTATGTATATAAATATCTATATTTTTATATTCTTTTAAGACTTTTACATTATCCCAACCTTCTAATTTTATCTCTTTTAAAAATAAATCTAAAAATAATCTTCCTTGTTTATGATTTTCACTAGGATCAAGTAAAGATTTTAAAATTCCACTATGCAAATTCACCTCATCATGAGCGGGCAAAACCTTTAATAAAGGATTGTAGTTTGATTTGTTTTTTTCCTTAAATTCCTTAAATTGTTCTAAAAATTTTTCCATATTTATTTTCTTTCCATATATAAACTAATAATTTTTATTTTAGCGTAATTTTCATCATCGCAAAACCAAAATTTCATGCGTTCTCCAACTCTATTTTTCTCCAAAGTTTCTAAAATTTTAACAGCGTGTTTTGTTAGTTCATTTTTAGGTAAAAACATCACAGCAAAATAACACATCAAATCATACTCTCTATCAACTATTTTCTCATCATAACAAAAAAATCCTCCTTTATTTAAAATTTCACTTGCATACAATAAATCATCATCATCCAGTCTAAACACATCTCCATCTCCATAAATAGACATGTATTTATCATAAATTCTTATCATTTCATTAAGATTATTTCCTCGCATATTTTTCCTTTACTCTTTCAACTCTAGCAACCTTAAAATTCTCCAGCCTATATCCTTGCTTATACATGCAATTTGTCTTTGAGAAAAAGGATTAAGGGTTATTTTTCCGTTGTATTCTAAGTAAAATTTATGTCCATTTTTACTAAGCTCGTAAATTCCATTACCCAAATCATTTACATTTTCAAACTGCAAATCAAGCACAAATTCTCCATTTGTGTTAATAAAACCCCATTGATTATCTATACAAACTTGTGCTAAACCTTCTTTAAAATCAAACGCCTCATCAAAATGCTCTTTTATAGCAATATTTGCATTTTTATCCACATAAATAAAACCATCACTTGTTAAAACTAATGCCAAACCACAGCTAAAACAGGACATATACTCATACTCATGCTCACAAAGCATCTCATCATTTTGATTGATCAAAAAATATCTATTGTCTTTTTTTACACTTGCTATACCTTCGCTAAAGCTATTTGCCTCATCGTATTTTGCTTCTATGATGGTTTTTCCCTTTGTATTGATAAAACCCCATTTTCCTCTTGCACAAAAGGCTGCTAAATTCTCACTAAAAAACCTAAGTTCATCATACATCACATCGATGATGATTTTGGCATTTTTATCTATAAAGCCGTATTTGTTAGCTATCTTTACGCAAGCTAATCCACCAACAAATTCTCCAACTTCATCAAATTTAGCTTCACAAATTAACATCCCATTTTGATCCATGAAACCAAATTTAGAATTTTCTAAAAACAAAACAAGCTCATCATCAATAATCTTCATAAAATCAAAACTATTCTTACTAAGCTCATTTTTGTTTTTATCTACCAAAGTATATTTAGTCCCTACCCTGACTTTGATCATATCTTTGGCTATAAATTTCACATCCTTATACATAGGATCAAAAATGCAATTTAAATTTACATCAAACAAACCATACAAAAACCCATCAAACACTAACAAATACTCATCATTTATCAAGCTAATATCATCAAATTTAGCCTCTAAAACAAGCTTTGCAAATTCATTCAAAACTCCGCATTTAACCTTGCCATTGATCTTTTGCTTGCATAAAAATAATCTTTCATTTAGTCTTTTTATACTTAAAAACTCAAAATCACTTAAAAAATTTCCATTCTGATCAATCAATGCAAACACATCGCCTTTTTTGATCTTAAAAAGCTTATCACTAAGTCTTATAATGCCATCATATTCAGTCTTTAAAATGATATTTGCTTGAGTATCTATGATGATATTTTCATTTCCTTATCGCAAAAGTGCATAATCATTTACAAAACTACAAACATCATCATATATAAGATCCACTACCACCTTAGCCTTAGTATCTATAAAACCCCATTTGTCATTTATCATAACACCTGCTAAATTTTGACTAAAATTTAAAACCTCATCATATAAAAAATCACAAATTAATTCTCCATTGCTATTTATAAAGCTATACTTACCAGCTTTTTTTACTGCTGAGAAGCCATTTTGAAAATCTCTTACATGATCAAATTCATCATCGATAATAATCCTAACTTCTTTCATCACTTTCCTTTGTAAAATGAAATTATATTAGAATTTTATAGACTAATATTGTCTATATTTTATGCTAGAATATCATTTTAAAAATATGGAGGAAAAAATGAAAAAGAAAAAAATACCAAATCAGGTTCCATTTAGTTTTGAAGATTCTCCCTTTGAAAGCAAAGAAGAGTATCTAGAATTTATCAAAAACATGCCTAAAATGGCTACTTTAGATAAGGCTTTGATAAAAAATCAAGAGAGAAAAATTTAGCAAATAAAGCCATTTCTTACATACAAAGAAAAACTAATCTAAGCTATAACAATGCTAAAATTTTAAAAGATATCTTATCAAAAGAGTATTTTCGTAAGATAAGAAGCAAAAACAAAGTCCTTGCTAAATTTATGAAAAGATAAAGCCTTAGGCTTTATCTTGATCGCTTTTGAAAGAATTTTTTAATACTTCTAGCATTTGATTTTTATGCTCTTTTGCTTTCTCAAAAGTCCATTTTGACTGATCTTTTTTGCTTAAAGCATAAATTAACCAAAGTTTTAAAGATATAACACTATCTTTATTTATATATTTTTGCAAATCTAAATATTTATCTTGTGTATCTTGGTTAGTTAAAGATGAATTAAAACTAGAGCTAATAAGAGCTAAATTTCCAAAATTATCTATTTTATCTTTGTCATTTTTCCATTCTTGTGCTTTACTTTGTGCTTGCACATGTTCTATGGAATTTAAATTTCTAAAATAGAAACTGCTAGCAACATAGTCAAATGTTTTATTATCTAATTTTATTTCTTTTAATTTTACATTATTTTCTAAAGAATATTCTATTTTTGAATACTTCCATAAATAATACTCCAAACGATAAAACCAATAATGCGGAGTCGCTGTTCCTTGATCTAAGTTTGGAATTTTTACTTCGTTAGTATTAGTAAAAATACATTCATCACTATTGCTTAAATTAGAAAGAACTTCATTTGAAATTTCCAATAAATCTTTTTTCTTTCCATTTATTTCTACTTCTTTTGCTTGCTCTTTAGCTAAAGCTGTATCTAAATTTTCAAGGAATTTAATCAATTCTTTTTTAATATTTTCGTTTGGATTTAATTTATTTAAAAAGTCTTTAAAATTTGTAGTAATATTACAATCATCTATTTTTATTTGAAATTCTTCTTGTTTATTACTATCTTTTACTTCATTACATGAAATTTTTAATTCAATTTTATCATCCAAAAATTTCAAAAACGGAGTAAGCCAGTGATGATGATTATTAGACATACCACTTCTTGCTACGCGTAGATAATTTTGCACCATAGCAAGTTCAGGTATAACATTAGAATCTTCGCTGATTGAATATGTGTTATTTTTTGTATTTTTAGTTAATCTTCTAATCTTATAAGAATTTTCCTCATCATCTTGACCTTTAATAACAAAATAATCAAATAAAATTCTATATATTAAAAGATTTTCCATGAATGTTTTGGTGCTTTCTTTTTCTTCTATTTTTATAATCTCTAAAAGCTTATTTTTGTCTATGGTAAAATTTTTATCATTATTTTCATTTTGCTTTTCTTCTAAAAAAGTAAGCTTATAAACATGCAATAAAAAAGTAGGAAAATCCACTATAGATTTAAATTTTTCCTGCTCTTCTTCATCTTGATTTGGTTTTTTAAAAGATTCTTCAAATTGTATTATCTTATCTATAGAATTATCATTCTCATCACTTTCTTTTATACTAGAAATCTTTCTATCGCTAGCTTTTTGAAAGATATAATTATCCATTTGAGAGCAAATATCCCATATATGAGCATAAAGAGTTCTTTTGCTTTCATCTTCATCATTAAATTTAGAAAGCAATCTTGCTTTTAAAATTTCATGTTTTTCTAGTTGTTTGCCGCGCTTATTCATACGGATAAAAAAGCGGTTTAAGTCAGTATTTTCGGCTAATTCTACAAAAACAAATTTTACATTGCTATAAATAAAATTAGAAAACCCTTCAATATCATTATTTTCAATATTTTCTTCAAACCAATTTACTATGGTTTCTAAAGCTTGTGGTATGTTTTGACATATATCCTGTGGAAATTTTTTAATTTCTTGTAAGAATAAATTATTATCATTTTTTTTATCACTGCAAAATTTAGCAAATTCCTTTAAAACTTTTTCTTCTTTTTCTCTTATAGGCATAGAAATTCTAAGCTTATTATCTTGCATAATAAAATTTTGCCAATCATTGTATTTTTTATAAGAAAGAAAAAATCCTATCAAAAACAAAGTTGTTAAGCGTTGTTGGCCATCTATGAGTAGGTATTTATCATCTTTTTTACTTACTACTACATTACCGATAAAGTATTTATTCTTACTTTCATCTTTCTTATTTTCATCAAATTTAGTTTTTATATCATTAAGTAAGGTTTGTATTTGCTCTTTATTCCACTCATATAGTCTTTGATAAGGTGGAATTTCAAAAAAGATACTTTGTTCTTTATTAATATTTACTATACTCTCAATACTTATAACACTTGCTTGATTTTGATTATTTGTTGAATTATTTGCCATTTTCATTCTCCATAACTATATGCTTTTGTATGTGTTGATTTTCATAAAATTTTTTTTGAACTATATCCAAATACCATTTTTTCCCACCATTATATCCTTGATCTGATTTTCTTTCTTCTTCATTTTTTATAGCTATAAAATCAAGTAAATTTTGCTCTAATTCCTCTTCAAAAGATACAAAATACACTTTTTCTAAAAATTCCAAAGCATAATCTCTTTGAGTAGCTCTATAAATACTTGGTCTATAAACTCTTAAGCTAAAAGCAGCTCTTGCAAGCAAGGCTAAGAAATAATCACTATTACCATTTGGAAATTTAGAAAAATAAATCATCACAGCAATGGCATAAATGTATTTGTTATAAATAAATCCTGTGTAATATATTTCATCTAGCTCTTGGTATAAAGCATTATTTGATAACTTATCAAAAAACTCATTGTATTTAAACAAATACTCAAAAAAATCCACCCCATTAGCAAAACTACTTAAAACCCCTAAATCTTCCTTGCTATAAAGGAATTTATCGCTAAAAAATTCTTTACAAAACTCTTCATATGCTTTAATATCATTAGCATTAATGCTTTTATGTTTTAACCATGCTCTAGCAGGTGCTAAAAGCTCATCAAATAAAATAGTGATTTTCCTTTCATCTTTTGCAAGATTTTCAAATTTCCTTGCATAATAACCTAGCATACTACCTTGATTTTTCTCTAAAGAATGCAAATGAAAAGCCTTTATAAGATCGTATGATTTTAAGCCTTTTCCTTTTGAATTTGCACTATCAAAAAACAAAAACGCATCATCTACGCTTGGAGCTAAAACGCAGATAAATTCTATATTTTTTAAAAGAAATTTTAAAAACTTACGTTTTTCATCACTATAACTTTCGAAATAAGCTTTTATATACTCGTAATTTTCTTTGATATGGTATTTTGACTCATTATGAGAGTATTTAACATTATTTAAAAAATTACATTTACATAAAACTCTTAAAATCAAAGCCAAGGTGGTAAGACGTTGTTGGCCATCTACTATGTTAAACTTGTTTTCTTTGTTTTCTGTATGTAATATCAAACTTCCTAAAAGATATTTTTGGTTTTTATCTATTTGTTCGCTTATATCTTTTAAAAGAATTTTAACTTGCTCTATACCCCAAGCATAAGGGCGTTGATAATCAGGTATGTTTAAAGAAAAATCATTATCAAAAATACTGCTATCATTAATTTTATTTCCACGCACCAACTCTTTCAAACTCACAACACAAGATTTTACTTCTGTATTTTCACCACTCATTTATAGCCTTTCTAAATTTTAAACTTATTATATCAAGCTATCTATCATTTCCAAAGCTTCCAAAGCTTTCATCTTAAGTCCTATGCCATTTCTAAAAAACTTTGGAAAATCACACTCATTTGGATTGATCCTTAAAAGTGTTCTAGTTTTACCTTTTTTACAAAAATCCTCGCTAAACATACGCATACTAGGTACAGCTTTACCAGCTCCAAGCTCTATAAGCAAGATATTTTTATCCTCTAAGGGTTTAAGCCAGTTTTTATAACTTTGCTTTTGTAAAAAATAACGGCTATCATTAAAACTACCATCATTAAACATCAAGATATTTGGCCTTGCTAAACCTTGACATCTAGGGCATTTTGGCAAAGATAAGACTTTGAAATTTTCCATATCTATATCTAATTCCTCATGCATTTGCCAGATCAAATCACCGCATGCATAATTAAAACATTGCAAGTAATTTATATTTCCATGAAATTCATAAATTTTATTCTCATCAAAACCAGCCTTTTTAAAATGTCCATCTACATTAGTCGTAACGACATAATAATCTTGTTTGCTTTTTGCAAGTTTTAAAAGTATCTCATAACCTTTATGTGGCTTAGTATCTTTGTATAATTTAAATCTATGTCCATAAAAAGCCCAAGCAAGCTGTGCATTTGTATAAAAATTTGTAGGATTAGCCATGCGTTCAAAGTCTATGCCTAGTTTTTGCAAATGCGGATAAGCTCTCCAAAAACCTTCTTTTCCTCTAAAATCAGGCAAACCACTATCTACTCCCATGCCAGCTCCAGCTGTGATGATGATTACCTCTGCTTTGTCTAAAGCTTCTTTTATATAAGTTTGTATTTGCATTTTTTACCTTTAAAAATTTTCATAATCAAATTTCCTAGCCTCATGTAGCTCTTTAGTTACTTCAAGGCTCATTTCCCAAAAAACTGCATTCATGGATTTTGGCATGCAATTTTCATCTTCGTATTTTTTGCTTATAGCCTTATAAACCTCATCATTTTCCTCACAATCAACAGCAAGACTACCTAAATAAGGATACAACAAATACCCCACCGGAGCCGTATCAAATACCATAGTTAGTTTTGTTTTTGGAAAATTTTCTTTCATAAAAGCTAAAAATTCATCTCTAGCTTTATAATCTGTCTTGTCTTGATCAAACAAATCGCTATATTTTGTTTTATTGACATGAAAATCATTATTTGGAGTGTTAAAACACATCCAAAAAGATTTTTTACCTTTTTGGATGGTATAATCTTGAATAGTCTCAAGTGCTAAAGCCATTTTTTATCCTTTTTATATTGTATTGATATAATTATACTATATAAAATGGACTTTTAATGTCTATATTTTAACCTTTACATTTTTGAGCTATCACATCCATAGCTTCTTGCGAGAGAACAAAATTTGTATGATAAAGCAAGCAACTACCCATATCAAGCACTTTTAGCACAAGCTTTTTGTTATTAGCATCTTTTGGATTATGTCTTGTATTAGCTAGATCATAAATTTCATACACCATATCTTTACTAAGCTTATTAATGTCAAGTTCTATGATATTTTCTTCAAATTTCATAGGATCTTGTGTAAATTCTTCTTTGTTTTCTTTTTTTACAAAGCTTTTTTTCTTACTAAAAGATTTTAGCTCATTTTCTTTTGCTTCTTCTAGTGTATAAATTTCATTTAAACTAAAGCTTAAGTCATTGTCATTGTTTTTATATCTTAGTAAAAAGGCAAAGGCTTCATCTTTGCTTTCTTTAAAAAGTGTTTCAACTTTTTCTACTTGAGTTTCAAAAATAATCATATCAAAAGAAGAATAAAAGTCTAAAACCACAGCCTTAGCATATCTTTTACCACTTTTACTCATCATTGATTTAAAATCTTCAATCTTTCCTACAACCAAAAGCTCACCCTCGCCTTTGAGTGTTTCAAAATCCATACTTTTAAAATAATCTATACCTTCTATTTGACTTGCAAATTTATCTAAAGGATGACCTGATACATAAATTCCTAAGATTTCTTTTTCATAGCCTAGTTTTTCCATTAACTCAAATTCTACTTTGCTATCATGAAGCCCTACTTTGATATCTGCGGCTATTTCTTCTTCTCCAAAAAGAGAAGCAGTAGAATTTCTTTTAACTTCAGCTATTTTTCTACTTGTTTCTGAAATAAGCTCAAGATTATCCACCAAACATTTTCTAGTATAGCCAAACTCATCAAAAGCACCTGATTTAGCTAAATTTTCTATAGTTTTTTTATTAATCTTAGTAGGATCAATAGAGCTTATAAAATCATCAAAATCACTAAAACCCTCTTCCTTGCGAATAGTCATGATATTTTCTATCGCAGGAATTCCCACACTCTTAATCGCTCCAAGCCCATAAATAATAGCTTCAGAACCATCTTCAAGCTTAGTTGCACTAAATTCTCTTTGAGCTTTATTGATATTTGGCGGCAAAAGCTTGATATTCATTCTTTTCATCTCTTCAATGTATTTTGCGACCTTATCTACATTGCTTTCTTCACTTGTTAAAAGTGCAGCCATAAACTCACTTGGATAATAAGTTTTTAAATACGCTGTTTGAAAGGTTATAAGTGCATAGGCAGCCGAGTGAGATTTATTAAAACCATATTCAGCAAATTTCAAAATAAGCTCAAACAAATCATCAGCCTTTTTCTCATCATAGCCTTGTTTTTTAGCTCCTTCTAAATACTCTGCTTTAAGATTGTCCAAAATTTCTCTTTTTTTCTTACCCATAGCACGACGCACATTATCAGCTCCACCCAAAGAAAAACCACCAATTTTTTGCACTATTTGCATAACCTGCTCTTGATAAACTATAACCCCATAAGTATTTTCAAGTATAGGCTTTAAATCATCAAATGCATAAGTAGCAGCCTTTCTACCATGTTTAATATCGATAAAATCATCCACCATCCCACTATCAAGTGGTCCTGGTCTATATAAAGCTAAAACCGCGATTAAATCTTCAAATCTTTCAGGCTTTAACCTAGCATTCAAACTTTGCATACCGCCTGATTCTATTTGGAAAATACCCAAGGTATTACCACTTTGTATAGTTTTATAAACCTTAGGATCATTCATATCAATCTTTTCCCAAATCACATCTTTACCATAACGCTTTTTAACTAGTTTTATGGCATTATCAATTACTGTAAGGGTTTTTAAACCCAAAAAGTCAAATTTAATTAAATCCACATCTTCAAGATATTCTTTAGAATACTGCGTTACCAAATGACGCTCATCATTTTTGCTTTGTCTAAAAAGCGGAGCTTTATTCCACAAAGCTTCATTAGATATCACAACTCCGGCCGCGTGCATACCTGCATTTCTATTTAAACCCTCTAGTGCCTTAGCAAAATCCCAAACTTGGCGCCCCTTTGGATGAGAATTTACAAATTCAGCTATTTTTGGTTCTTGCTCATAGGCTTTTTCTAAAGTAATTTTTAGCTCTTCGGGAACTAATTTTGCCAAAGCATCCGCATCAGGTATGCTCATATCACAAACCCTAGCTACATCACGGATTACCCCCTTTGCTAAAAGCTTACCAAAGGTAATGACTTGTGCAACCCTTTCAGCTCCATATTTATCGATCACATAATCAATCACTTCCCCTCTTCTATCTTGACAAAAATCCACATCAATATCGGGCATTGATACACGCTCAGGATTTAAAAATCTCTCAAAAAGAAGATTATAAGGTATAGGATCTAAATCTGTAATTTTCAAACAATACGAAACTAAACTCCCCGCTGCACTCCCACGCCCTGGGCCAACTGGTATATCTTTTTCCTTAGCTGCGGCGATAAAATCATGAACGATTAACATATAACCTGAAAATTTCATATTTTTAATAATACTAATTTCTAAATCAAGCCTATCTTTATACTCTTGGTGCTTACTCTCATCGATAAATTGAAGTCTTTCTTCTAAGCCTTTTTTACAAAGATACTCAAAAACTATATCATCATTATCAAAGCTAAATTCTTGATCTTCTTGTGCTAGATTTAAACTATATTTTTTTGCATATTCACGGGTAAATTTAAAATTTGGTGGGGTAGGATCGCCTAGTTTTAATTCTAAATTGCATTTATTAGCTATTTCTTGAGTATTTTCAATGGCTTCAGGAATATCAGCAAAAAGCTCGCTCATTTGCTCTGGCGTTTTTACATAAAACTCATGCACCTCATGTCTTAAACGCCCTGGATCATCAAGCTTAACCCCCATAGCAATACACATAAATACTTCATGAGCAGCCGCTCTTTCTTTAAAAGTGTAATGCGTATCATTAGTTGCAATAATTTTTATATCAAGCTCTTTAGCAAGTTTGATGATAGAATCATCAATAAATTTTTGATCATCAATACCATGACGCATAATTTCAAGGTAAAAATCATCTCCAAAAACCTTTTTATACCATAAAGCTGCTTCTTTTGCACCCTCATAACCCTTTGCGCCAAATTTTATATTTCTTTCATTCTTGGTATTTAAATGCCAATTAACCTCACCTTGCAAACACGCAGAAGAGCAAATCAAACCCTCACTATGAGCCTCTAAAAGCTTTTTATTAATCCTTGGGTAATAATACAAGCCATGTATATAACTTTGCGAGCTCAAATACATCAAATTTTTATAACCAATTTCATTTTTAGCAAATAAACAAAGATGAAAACGCTGTCTTGAACTTTTATCACTTAAATCATCGTGATTATGTAAATATGCTTCAAGCCCTATAATAGGCTTAATTCCTTCAGCTCTCATTGTTTTATAAAAATCAATAGCCCCAAACATATTTCCATGATCAGTCATAGCAACACTTGTTGCACCTTGTGCTTTTAGCGTTTTAGCTAGCTCTTTGAGTTTATTTGCTCCATCAAGTAAAGAATATTCTGTATGTAAATGCAAATGTGTAAATTGGCTCATATTTTTCCTTGTATTTTTTTATTATTATAAAAAAAAACCTTAAATTTAAAACTTACAAGCATAAAAAATGTATAATAGCTTACTTTCAAAAAAGGAGTAAAAAATGGAAGTAAAAATTTATTATTGTAATCTTTGAAATTACAAACCACAAGCTGCAAGGGTTGCAGAAGAAATACAAAATGAATTCAAAGATGCGCAAATTTCTACCATAGAAAAAGGTGGCGGTCATTTTATAGTAGAAGTAGATGGTAAAATCATTTACTCTAAAAAAGACTTGTTTAATTGTGAAGTAGATAGATTTCCTCATGAGGGTGAAATCACCAAGCTTATGAAACAAATGTAAGCTAAACCCTCATTAGCGAGGGTTTATTTTGTTAAAGGAACAAGCATACCTTCATAAAGTTTTCGATAAATTTCTTCTGAGCATAAATGTTTAGCAAGCTCTAAACCAAATAAAATAGCCGTAGCAGGCCCAGCTGCTGTGATGACATTTTCATTTACTACAACTGCTTTATTTACTCTTATACCTTCAATACCCACTTCACAACCAGGATAGCAAGAAAACTCGCCATTAATCACCCCTGCTTTTGCCAATACCATAGGTGAAGCACAAATAGCAGCTACGATTTTTTTCTTAGCATGTAAATCTTGTATGATTTTTATGATAAGTGAATTGTTTTTTAAATTCATCATACCTTCAAATCCACCTGCCAAAGCGATTGCATCTAAATTTTCTTGATCAACACTAGTCAAACTCACATCAGCCCTTATGCTAATTCCATTAGCTCCTTGCACTAAAAGCTCATCATCTAGCGAAGCAATAATTACCTCTAAATTTCCACTAGCCTCCCCTGCTCTTTTTAAAACATCAGCTATACCTATAAATTCAGCCTCTTCAAAACCTTTTGCCAAAGGCACTAAAACTTTTTTCATTTTTCCTCCTTTTAGTCAATAAATCTTTTATTTAATTCATGAAAATATTCTATGCGTCTATCGCGTAGAAATGGCCACCATCTACGCACATTTTCACATCTTTGCATATCAATTTCAACGATTTTACAAAGCTCTTGTTTATCATCAGCCCTAAAAAGCTCTTCACCTTGAGCCCCAAAAACAAAAGAATTCCCCCAAAATCTTATACTTTCTTCCACACCGCTTTCATCTTTTTCAAAACCCACTCTATTAATAGCTACTACAGGTAAGCCATTAGCTATAGCATGACCTCTTTGCACACCTATCCAAGCTTCAAGCTGTCTTTGTTTTTCTTCTTTTTCATCCTTATCAAACCAACCTATAGCGGTAGGATAAATTAAAATTTGAGCTCCCTTTAAAGCCATTAACCTAGCAGCTTCAGGATACCATTGATCCCAGCATATTAAAACCCCAAGCTTTCCAACACTTGTTTGTATAGGCTCAAAACCCAAATCACCTGGAGTAAAATAAAATTTTTCATAAAAACAAGGATCATCAGGAATATGCATTTTGCGGTATTTGCCTGCTATGGAGCCATCTTTATCAAATACCACACTAGTATTATGATAAAGCCCTGCACTTCTTTTTTCAAATAAAGAAGTTACCAAAACAACTTTATTTTCCCTAGCTACATTAGACCAAAATTTAACATCCTCTTCATAGTCATTTGCCAAATCAAAAAAGTTTGTATTTTCACTTTGACAAAAATACTGCGTTTGATGAAGCTCTTGCAAACACACAAGCTCAGCCTTTTCTTTTGCTGCTTGTTTAATAAGTTCGCATGTTTTTTCTATAGTTTTTTCTTTATTTTGTTTAAATTCTTGCTGAATGAGCGCTAATTTCATTTTTACTCCTTTCTTCTTCTGAATCATCATAAGGATCTAAATGTATATGGATATTCCAAAAATCATCTTTAAAATGTTCTCTTATGCTATCTTCAATCTCATCACCAATCTCATGAGCTTTTAAAAGTGATATTGTAGGTTCAAAAACTAAATGCACACTAACATAAAGCATATCAGGACTTTTTCTAGTTTTTAAATGATGAAAACTTTTGACTTCTTTATTTGCACTTATGATTTGTTTAATCACTTCAACTTGTTCTTTATCAATAGCTACATCTAATAAAATTTTAGAACTTTCCTTAATGATTTTAAAAGCTGAAAAAATCGTATATAAACTTATAGCTATGCCAAATAATCCATCAATAAAATGATAATTTGTAAAAGCTATAATCACAAGTGCTAAAAGCGTTAAAGCATTAGTCAAGAAATCTATTTTATAGTGTAAGCTATCAGCTTTTATAATCAAGCTTTTTGTTTTTTTAGCAACATAATTTAAAAAAACCACCAAACACAAAGTCACAGCCATAGCAAAAGCCATGACAAAAATTCCAAGATCAAGTTTTTCTACACTTTCTTGATTGTGAATTTTCAAAACACTCTCATAAAAAATATAAACCCCAATCCCACTAATAACAAGACCTTCAAAAAGCCCCATTAAAGCTTCAATTTTACTAAGGCCAAAATTATATTCCTTGCTAGAGCCTTGAGAGCTTTTTTTCAAAGCTAAAAAATTTAAACCCGAAATCACACAATCAAGCAAAGAATCAATCGCACTAGAAAGTACTGCAACAGAACCTGAAGCTAAACCTACTGCAAATTTTATAATAGCTAAAAAAATAGCACATACACTTGCAATGATAGTCGCACTTTTTTGTAAATTCATCTTTGACCTTCATAGCGGTTTTGACAAGAACAATGCAAAGAACCATTTTGTCTTAAAAACACCCTTGCATCAACCCCTACTACTTTTCTATCTTTGCATGCTTTTTGTAAATTTTCTAATACCAAAGCATCATTTTCATCATTATAAGTTGGCACTATCAAACCACCATTAACAAAAACAAAATTTACATAAGTAGCACCAAGCCTTTTACCTTCAAAATACAAAGGCTTAGGTAAAGGAAGCTCTAATAAATCAAATCCTGTTTTTTTCAGCTCATCTTCCATAGCCTTTAAAGGTGCGTAATGCTCATCATTTTCATCTTTACACACACAATAAGCAATGGTTTTTTCATTGATAAATCTTGCTAGAGTATCTATATGATGATCAGTATCATCGCCTTTTATATAACCATGATTTAACCATATAATTTGTTTTAAGCCAAAAATTTCTTTTAACTTAGCTTCAATTTGCTCTTTATTTAAATGTGAATTTCTATTTTCATTTAACAAACAAGCACTCGTTGTAAGCATTACTCCTTGCCCGTTAAAATCAATACTCCCACCTTCTAAAATAAGATCAATTTTTTCTAATTTTCCAGATAATTTTTGTGCAAAAAGCTTTGAATTTACCGCATTATCTAAAGTGCTTTGAAATTTATCGCCCCAAGCATTAAAAGTAAAATCAAGCCCTATAATTTTATCATCTTCACGCGCATCAATTGCACCAAAATCTCTAATCCAAGTATCATTAGTATCACACTTAAAAAAATCTAGATTTTTTATATGTTTAAATCTTTGAAAATCTTTTTCACTTGGAGCAATAAGTAAAACTTTTTGAAAATTTGCCACAGCTTTAATAAATTCCTCATAGCTTTGCATAATTTCTTCTAAATAAGGACTCCAATCGCTATTTTTATGGGGTAATGAAAGTAAAAGTAGTTCCTGTTTTTCCCATTCTGCTATGCTTTTTCTCATTGATAATTTCCTTTGATAAAATGTATAAAAAGGTAACATTAATTACATATTCTAAAAAATATTAATAATATCATTTTTATCTTTAAAAACGGCATAGTAGTATTTAAAGATACTTTTACATTAAAAACATTTAATATTTTTTTAAATTTCAAGTTATAAGATGAAAATGAGACAAGTTCAAGGAGGTAAAATGAAAAAAATTGTATATTCTGTCTTATCTTTATCTTTTTTAATGAGTTCTGCTTTTGCCATTGATCAAGCAAAACTTCAAGCAAAAAAGCAAACAGGTATCCATTTACAAAGTGCGCAATGGAAAGTCCCAAATACTATAGAAAATGGCATTATCATTGAAGATAAACTTCCAAATTCACCTTATACTCAAGCAGTCATTTTGGGTAATAAAATTTTAAATTACACCACAAACTATATAGGACCTCAAGCAAAAAATCCTAAAAATCGTTATGCAGGTAATAATCTTTCTTGCTCAAGCTGTCATGCTAATGCTGGAACTATAAAAAATCAATCAGGTTTTGTAGGAATTTATGCACGCTTTCCACAATATAATGCAAGAGCGGATAAAATAATCACTCTAGAAGATAGAATTAATGGCTGTATGGAAAGATCCATGAATGGCAAAAGGCTTCCAAACAACTCTCCTCAAATGAAAGCCATACTTGCTTATATGCATTATATTTCTCAAGGTATAGAAGTAGGAGCAAAAACACAAGGACAAGGATTACCTAAAATATCCTTTTTAAAAAGAGCAGCAGATCCTAAAAAAGGTAAAGAAATTTATCAAAATAAGTGCGTAGCCTGCCATGGAGAAAATGGAGAGGGGATAAAAAGTAATGATCCTAGTATGAGTTATTACATATATCCTGCTTTATGGGGAAATGATAGTTACAACACAGGTGCTGGCATGTATAGACTTATCAAAGCTGCAAGTTATATCAAAGCAAATATGCCAAAAGATGATGCAACCTTAACTCTAGAACAAGCTTATGATGTGGCAGCTTATATTAATTCTCAACCAAGACCTATTAAAAAGAATAGAAATAAAGACTTTCCAGATCGTGATGTAAAACCTGCAGATATGGATGTAAAACCTTATGCTAAACATGATAAATTTAGTATAGAGCAACATCGTTATGGTCCTTTTGAACCTTTATATATTAATACAAAATAATTTTTAAGAATAGCTAATTCTAGCTATTCTTTTTTTAAAACCCAAGCAAAATACCATATCGCAAAAGATAAAAGCAAAATCATAAAAAGCTTTTTATCATACACTCCAAAACCAATATAAAGCACAGAATACATAAAACCAAAACTTCCTGCATAAATGCAAATTCTACTCATTAAACCATTTTCTACTGCTCTAAAACATGGACATTTGTGAAAAAATTTCTTTTTTGTTTCTTTGGGTTTAAAAAAACTCAAAATCGCACTTAAAATCAGCAAAAAACTTAAAAAATATAAAACCTTATCCATTAATGAAAATACCTTAACCAAGCAGGAATTGCACTTTGCTCTTCTCTTAAAGAACTTTCTTCTCCATGCCCTGGAAAAAGCTTAAAATCTTTTTCATAAGCTAAAATTTTAAGCAAACTCTCTTTCATCTTAGTTGCATCTGAGTAAGGAAAATCCCACCTACCAATACTACGATAAAATAAAAAATCCCCACTAAAAAGCACATCTTTGCCCACAAGTTCTATCATACAACACCCTGGAGTATGCCCTGGGAAATGATGAAATTTAAACTTAAACTCATCTATACTAAATTCATTTTCATTTTCTATCAATACATCAGCACTTGAATGCTCAAAACCATAATTAAAAGGATCTTTTAGCATAAAAGCATCATCTTTATGGATAAAAATTGGAATTTCATAAGCCATTTTAACTTTAGCATTATCATAAACATGATCATAATGACCATGGGTATTTAAAATAGCTAAAGGTTTGCTTGTATTTTCTTTGATAAACTTATAAGCATTTTCTCCTGGATCGATGATAATTTGCTTGTTATTATGATCTATAATATAACAATTTGTTTCATACATTCCACATGGTTGTTTTAAAATACGCATATAAACTTCCTTTTAACTAAATCAAATATAATTTTAAAAAATTAATATTTAAAGATTTTTTATGAATTATACAAAATTACAAGAATTATTGATCAATTTTATAAAAGAACAAGCAAGAGATAAAAATCTCATCTTAGGTTTAAGCGGTGGGATAGATTCAGCTTTAGTAGCTCATCTTTGCAAAAAAGCAGTAGGTGAAAAACTTTTTGTGCTTTTAATGCCTACAAAATATTCTAAAAAAGAAAATTTAGATGATGCATTAATGCTTTGTAAAGATTTGCAAATTCATCATAAGATCATTTATATTGATGAAGTGCTTTGTGCTTATGAAAAAATTTGTCAAGATTTAAGCCATTTACGCTTTGGGAATTTAGCTGCAAGAGTGCGTATGAGCTTGCTTTATGATTATTCAGCCTTGCATAATGCTTTAGTGGTAGGCACTTCTAATAAAAGCGAACTTATGCTTGGTTATGGAACTATTTATGGAGATTTAGCTTGCGCTTTTAATCCTTTAGCTACACTTTATAAAAGTGAAGTTTTCGAGCTTGCTAAATTTATAGGTGTACATGAAAATTTCATACAAAAAGCCCCTAGTGCTGATCTTTGGCCAAATCAAAGCGATGAAAAAGATCTTGGCTATAAATATGAAGTTTTAGATGAAGTTTTAAAAGCTTTAGAAAATAATCAAAGCTTAGAAAATTTTGATGAGAATTTAAAAAATTTAGTCTTAGAGCGTGTGCAAAATAATGCCTTTAAAAGAAAACTTCCAACAACATTAAAGAATACATATGACTTGGCTTGATCGGTATTTTTTTAAACCTAATTTTTTGCAAAAAATTCTAGCCTTTTTGCTTTTACCTTTTAGCTTTTTATATATGATTATAGCTATTTTAAATACTAAATTTAAAAAAGAACTTGATTTTAATTTACCCATTATAAGCATAGGTAATCTAACCCTAGGAGGCAATGGAAAAACTCCCATTTGTAAAGCCATAGCTGCTGAGTTTGAAAATTGTTTTATCATCTTAAGAGGCTATAAAAGACAAAGTGAAGGCTTAATCATCGTTAAACACAAAGATAAAATTTTATGCAGCATTAAAGAAAGTGGCGATGAAGCTATGGAGTATGCACTTACAAAGCACATTAGTGGAGTGATAGTAAGTGAAGATAGAGTTAAAGGCATACAAAAAGCTATCGAACTTGGAGCAAAGATCATACTTTTAGACGATGCTTTTTCTAAATTTCATATTAAAAAACTTAGTATTTTATTACAAAGCAAAGATGAGCCTTTTTTTGATTTTACCCTACCTAGCGGGGCTTATCGTTTGCCAAAATCTTTTGCTAAAAGGGCTGATTTTATAGCTAAAGAAAATGAAGATTTTGTGCGTTATTCTCATGTAAAAGAAAATCAAAAAGCTATTTTAATAAGCTCTATTGCAAAGCCTTTTAGATTATATGAGCATTTTATTAAAGCTAGGGCTTGTTATTTTTTTGCTGATCATTACACTTTTCAAAAAGAAGAATTAGAAAAACTTTTAAAAAAACACAATTGTGACACCTTAATGCTAACCTTTAAAGACTATGTCAAGGTAAAAGATTTTGGCTTTAAAACAGAATTAATTCATCTTGATATTATTTTAAAAGACGGCTTTAAGCAAATTTTGCAAGATTATATTGATAAATTTAACAATAAGGAAAAAAATGTTACTACACTCAACCCAAGATAAAAATCACCAAGTAAGCTTTTCAAAGGCCTTACTTAGCCCTAGTGCACCTAATAATGCTTTATATGCACCACTTAATCTACCAAAGCTTGATAATGAAGCTTTAAAAAATTTAAACTACAAAGAATTAGCTTTAAAAATTATCGCAGCTTTTGATTTTGATTTAGAGCCTGAAGTTTTTGAAAAAGCTTTGAAAACTTATGAGAGTTTTGATGATAAAACCTGCCCTGTTCATTTAAGAAAAATTAATGATAAGCTTTATATTAATGAATTATTTCATGGGCCAACAAGAGCTTTTAAAGACATGGCATTGCAGCCTTTTGGCGTGCTTTTGGAATACTTAAAAAAAGATGATGATTTTTTAATCATGTGTGCTACAAGTGGCGATACAGGACCTGCTACGCTAAAAAGCTTTGAAAATAAAAAAGGCATAAAAGTAGTTTGCATTTACCCAAATGAAGGCACAAGTAAAACTCAAGCTTTACAAATGACACACTCAAATGCAAGCAATTTAAAATCCATAGCCATTGAAGGTAATTTTGATGATGCACAAAATACCTTAAAAACACTTTTAAATGATGAAGATTTTAAAAACACCTTAAAAGAAGAAAAGTTAAGTCTAAGTGCTGCAAATTCAGTTAATTTTGGAAGAATACTTTTTCAAATCATCTATCATTATTATGCTAGCTTAAAAATCGATAAAACAATAGACATTATTGTGCCAAGTGGAAATTTTGGCGATGCTTTGGGGGCTTATTATGCTAAAAAAATGGGAGCAAATATAGGTAAAATTAAAATTGCTTCCAATTCAAACAATATCTTAAGTGAGTTTTTTAATACAGGCAAATATGATTTAAGAAATAAAAGCTTGCAAAAGACTATTTCTCCTGCTATGGATATACTCATATCATCAAATATAGAAAGATTGCTTTTTGATAAATTTAAAGATGAACGCACCAAAGAACTTATGCAAGCTTTAAAGAATGAAAAATATTATGAGCTTAGTCAAAAAGAACTAGAGCTTTTGCAAGAAGACTTTGAAGCTGATTTTTGCAATGATGATGAGTGCATGCAATATATCAAACAATACAGCCACTTAGGACTTTTAGATCCTCATACTTGCACTTGCTTTAAAATGCTTGATTCTAACACTACTACGCTTATTACTTCTACAGCACAATGGAGTAAATTTACCCCAAGTATGTATCAAGCAATTTATAACAAAGAATGTCAAGATGAACAAGCTTGTATGCAAGAACTTGTAAAAGAATTTAAGCAAGAAATTCATCCAAATATCGCAAGCTTATTTACAAGCACACAAAAGCAAAATCAAGTTTGCAAACTCAAAAATCTAAAACAAACTATTATAGAATGGATAAAACAATGATAATCATACCAGCAAGATTAAAATCAAGTCGTTTTGAAAATAAAATTTTATGCGAGATTGATAATTTACCTATGTTTATTTATACAGCTAAAAAAATGCAAGAAGTTGATGAAGTGTGCGTGGCAATTGATGATGAAGAGGTTTTAAAAATAGCACAAAAACACAATATAAAAGCAGTTTTAACAAGCAAAAATCATGAAAGTGGCACTGATAGGATCAACGAAGCTTGTCAAATTTTAAAACTAAATGAAAATGAGTTAATCATTAATGTCCAAGCTGATGAGCCTTTTATAGAAACGCAAAATATTAAAGATTTTAAAGAATTTAGCCAAAAAGCTTTTGAAGATGAGCTTTGTTTTATGAGTAGTTGCTACAAAGAAGTAGATGCGAAAGCTTGTGATGATCCAAATTTGGTTAAAGTAGTTACTGATAGTAATGATTATGCTTTATATTTTTCAAGATCTAAAATTCCTTATGAAAGGGCAAATTATAAACAAAATTTTAAAGCCCACCTTGGAATTTATGCATATAGGGTTAAAAATTTACAAGAATTTTGTACTTTGAAAAACTCAGCTTTGGAAGAATGTGAAAAATTAGAACAATTAAGAGCCTTAGAAAATGGCAAAAAAATCAAAATGTTAAAAATACAAAGTCAAAGCATAGGTATAGATACAAAAGAAGATTACGAGAGGGCTTTGGCTAAATTTGGAGTTAAAAAATGAAAAAAATACTTTTTTTACTAAGCTTATTTTTTACACTTCATGCAAAAGAATTAATCGTAGGTATGGAACTGGCCTACCCTCCTTTTGAAATGAGTGATACTAAAGGCAATCCAAGTGGTATTAGTGTAGAGTTTTTACAAGCCTTTGCTAAGGAAAAAAACTATGATTTAAAAATTCAAAACATAGCTTGGGATGGACTTATACCTGCTTTAAGGACTCAAAAAATAGATCTCATCATGTCTTCTATGAGTATAAGCGAGCAAAGAAAAAAAGTAATAGATTTTACCTTGCCTTATGCTAAGGCAAATTTAGCGATATTAAGCGCTAAAAAATCAAATATTAATTCCATAGAAGATTTAAATCAAAAAGGAAAAATCCTTGCTTTAAAAAGAGGTTCAAGTGCACATTTATATGCTCAAAAAAATCTTAAAAACGCAAAAATCTTAGTATTTGATAAAGAAAATGCAGCCATTTTAGAAGTCATTCAAGCAAAAGCTGATGCTTTTATTTATGATCAAATGAGTATTTATAAAGCATGGAAAAAACATCCTGAGCAAACAAAAGCTATTTTTACCCCTTTTGAAAAAACACCTGAGCAATGGGCCATAGCTTTAAATAAAAACAATACCAAATTAAAAGAAGAGCTCAATGAGTTTATTTTAAAATCTAAAGAAAATGGTCTTTTTGATAAGCTAAGTCAAAAATATCTCAAAGATATGCAAGAAGTTTTTAAAGAACAAAAGCTTGAGTTTTTCTTTTAAGAAAAACTCTTTTCAAGCTTTCTTGAAAACATAGAAATAGGTAAAGTTAAAACCAAATAACAAAGCGCTAAGGGAATATAAATTTCTAAAGTAGAAAAGGTAAAAGCATTAATTTCTTGAGCATTTTGAGTTAATTCTGAAATAGCTATAACGCTTAAAAGAGAGCTATCTTTGATCAAATTACTAAGTTGTCCACTTAGTGGTGCTAAGATATTTTTTAAAGCTTGAGGAAAAATCACACTTTTATAAATTTCAAACTCACTCAAACCTAAAGCCTTAGCACTTTCATATTGCATTTTATCAACACTTAAAATCCCTGCTCTAAATATTTCACAAATATAAGCACTAGCAAATAAAGCTAAAATCAAAACTCCACAAACATAGCGATTATCAAGCCCCAAATTATCTGCAAAAATATAATAAATCAATAAAATTTGCACTAGCAAAGGTGTGCCTCTAATAAGCTCTATAAAAACTCTTGCAAACATATTAAAAAGCACGATTTTACAAAGACTCATATAACACAAAATCAAAGCAAAAATCACACCTACAATCAAAGACAAAACACTAATAAAAAAACTCGTAAAAAAACCTTGTATCATTTTGTCTTTATACTCATAAATTACCATAAAATCAAAATTATAACTAGCACTTAAAAAAGATAAATAAAAAAATAAAAACAATAAAAATGCTAGCAAAAAGGCATTAATAGCAAACACCTTTGGACTGATTTTTTTATGCTCATTAAATTTATTACGCACTATAAAAAGATGATTCAATTCTAGCCTTTATTTTTTATCAAATTTTTTAAGTTTTTCATCATTTAAACTAAGTTCCATCTTACGAATTTCTTCCTCACCGCTACGGACTAATTTTTTATCATATTTAAAATACTTATTTTTAATTTTATTTGGATATTCTAAAGAATTAAGTAGATATTTAAATAAATTTATCCTTGCTTTCTTTTTACTATCTGAATTAATGATCACCCAAGGACATTTTGGTGTATTAGAAGCTAAAAGCATAGAATATTTTGCTAGAGTGTATTTATCCCATAATTCTTGTGATTTTTCATCAACAACAGAAAGTTTGTATTGTTTTAGCGGATCTGTTCTCCTTTGCTCAAAACGCCTTTTTTGCTCTTGTTTGGAAACTGAAAAATAAAATTTAAAAAATAAAATTCCACTATCAAGTAGCATTTCTTCAAAAGAAGACACCTCACGCAAGAATTTTTTATGCTCATTTGGAGTACAAAAGCCCATCACAGGTTCCACCCCTGCTCTATTATACCAAGATCTATCAAAAATCACTATCTCTCCTGCTGCAGGCAAATGTGTCACATAACGCTGAAAATACCACTGAGTTCTTTCCACATCACTTGGTTTTTCAAGTGCTACCACACGACAACCTCTAGGATTTAAATGTTCAATTAATCTTTTAATAGCACCACCTTTTCCTGCTGCATCACGCCCTTCAATTAAAATCAAAACTTTTAATCCTTTATCTTTGACATGATTTTGAAATTTTAAAAGCTCGATTTGTAATCTTCTAAGCTCGCTTTCATACTCAAGTGTTGATTTTTTCACTTTAATAAGAGTAAATTTATCCTTATCCACAACAAACTCCTTAATTTAGGATAATTATTAACTTAAATTTACCACAAATAAGTAAAATAAAACAAATTTAATTTTCAATTTCAAGGAGAAAAATGCGTTTTTTAGCGGTATTTTTTATTTTTTTAAATTTAGCTTTTGCTAACAATGGAGTATTATCACTTAATGAAGCCTTTAAACTCAATACTCACAGCAATAATCAAGGAATTTTTTTAAAAATCAATCTTGCAGATAGAATTTATCTTTATAAAGATCAAATCAAAGTAGAATTAGACTCTAATGATATTACTTCTTTATTAAATTTCCCACAAACTCAAACTAGAGAAAACAAAGAAGTAATTTTTAGCCAACTTGAACTTTTCATACCTCAATTATTATTAGATGATTTTATTAAAAACAACAAAGCAAAACTTTCCCTAGCTTATCAAGGTTGTTCAGAAGAAGGTTTATGCTATCGTCCTGTATATGTAAATTATGAGCTTAATAAACAAAATGGAATTTATGCTATAAAATCCACTAAAGATCAATTTAAAAAGCAAAATGAAGATGAACAAATTGCTAATGATTTAAGTACGCAAAATATATTTGTCACACTTTTGACTTTCTTTGGTTATGGCTTATTACTAGCATTTACTCCTTGCATTTTACCAATGATACCTATTCTTTCTTCATTAATTGCAATGAAGCTCAAAGACAAACCATCTAAAAAACATAGCTTTTATTTATCTTTTATCTATGTCTTTTTTATGTCTTTAGCTTATGCTATAGCAGGTGCTTTAGTAGGCCTTGCAGGGGCTAATGTGCAAGGTTTATTACAACAACCTTGGATTATCATTACTTTTGCAGGCATTTTTGTATTACTTTCACTTTCTATGTTTGGACTTTATGAATTACAATTACCGCTTAAATTTCAAAATTTTATCAATAAAAAAATAGAAGGCAAAAATGGAGTTTTTGGTATAGCTATCATGGGCTTTTTATCAGCTCTTATTGTAGGTCCTTGCGTGGCTGCACCTTTAGCAGGAGCTTTGCTTTATATTACTAATAGTGGTGATGTATTTTTGGGAGGACTTTCTTTATTTGTGATGAGTTTTGGTATGGGCATGCCTTTACTCTTAATAGGTCTTGGAGGAAATCTTTTAAAAAGTGGGGCTTGGATGCTTAAGATAAAGATTTTCTTTGGTTTTATCATGCTCATTATGGCAGTTTGGATGCTAGAAAGAATACTTAGTGCAAATATCATTTTAATGCTTTATGGGGCTATAGGAGTATTTTTTGCTAGTTTTATGGGTTTATTTGATGAAGCTAAAACTAATTTTGATAAATTTAAAAAAGCGAGTATGATTTTAATTTTAGCTTATAGTTTAAGCCTAATTTTAGGCGGATCAATGGGCTCAAAAAGCTTACTAAAACCTCTTGAGTTTAACCTTACTTCAAAAGAAAATAGCCCTAGTTTAAGTTTTAAAACCATTAAAAATTTAAAAGAACTTAAGCAAGAATTACAAAATTCTACCAAACCTGTTATGCTTGAATTTACAGCCGCTTGGTGTGAAAACTGCAAACTCTTAGAAGAATATACTTTTACAGATATAAAAGTACAAAATTTGCTTGCTAATTACACACTTTTAAAAGCAGATGTAACACACAATAGCCAAGAAGATTTAGCTCTTATGAAAGAATTTGGAGTTTTTGGGCCTCCTGTGATGATATTTTTTAACAAAGGCGAGGAAAAAGGACGCATTATAGGCTATGTAGATGCGAATGAGTTTTTAAATAGAGTTCCTTAAAAACTCTATTTAAAATTAATTTTATTTCAAAAAACCTTTCAATCCTTCAAGCTGATACTGCCATAGTTTTTCTATAAAAATTTTAAGTTTTATTGCTAAAAAACCACTAATTGGTTTATGTAAAACCGTGCCAACTGCATAATCCTTTCCGATAGAACAAACAGTATTTCCGCTTATAAAAGAAAATTCTTGCTTAAATTCTTTCTCATCAATCATAGCCATTAAAGCTTTAGCAACATAAACTCCTTCTCTTAATGCAAGCTGAGCTGTTGGAGGATAGGGGGTGTTAGTTTTAGGATTTTTAAATAAACTATTATCACCTATAAAAAAGTATCTTGACGCATTTTCAACATTTAAAGGATGGATAAAAGCATCTACTTCTATACGCGATCTTACACTTGGAAAATCTGAGCTATTTTCTATAACGCTATTACCCCTAACTCCTGCAGTCCAAATGATAGTATTAGCTTTAACAAATTCTCCCCCATCAAGTCTTATACCATTTTTTTCACATTCTATGATTTTAGATTTTTCATATACTTTCACACCAAGTGTCTTTAGCCTTTGCCTTGCTTTTAAAGCCAAACTTTTATCAAACATAGGTAAAATTTGATCCATAGCTTCAATAATAGAAAGTTCTAATTTCTCATAAGCAATTTGCTCTTTTTGGCAAAAGAATTTAAGCTCTTTAGCTAAAGAAGCTACAAATTCAACCCCACTTAAACCCCCACCACAAACTGCGATTTTTAAATCATCTTCATTTTGGGTGGTTTTATAATTTTTTATTTTCTCATATATTATTTCATTAATTTTTAAAGCATTTTCATAATTATCTATACTCAAAGCATATTCTTGCATACCTTTAATACCAAAAGTTTCCTTCGCAAAACCAAGCCCACATACTAAAATATCAAAGTCAAATTCATTATTTTTAGTAAAAACTTTGTCTTTAGAAATTTTTAAAACTTCATCTTGGATAAAGTTGATTTTTGGATTTAATAAAGGCAAAAGATCATATTTTGAACTATAAATATCTTCATTGGAAGCTACTTTGTGTAGTAAAATAGTATGATAATGATAAGAATTGTTATTAATCAAACTCACTTGTGCTTTTTCAAAAAACTCATCAGGTAAGGCTTTTATAGCCGATAAAGTAGCATATCCTGCACCTAAAAACAAAATTTTCTTTTTTTGCATGGATTTTCCTTTAATTTGATAAAAAAATAAATAAAAATTTGGCATAATGGTATTATTTTTTATCTTAAAATATTTTTTATTTAAATTTAGCAAGGAAAAAGCATGCAAAGACAAACTTGGAGCAATACGCTAACTTATATCCTTACAGTAGCAGGAGCGACTATTGGTTTTGGAGCCACTTGGCGTTTTCCATATTTAGTGGGTGAAAATGGAGGTGGTGCTTATGTTTTGGCCTTTTGTATAGCTATGATTTTTATAGGAATTCCTGTGATTTTGGTCGAAAATGTCATAGGAAGACGCAGAATGCTAAATTCAGTCGATGCTTTTGGCGGAAAAACAAACGATGGAGTTAAAATATCTAATTCTTGGCAAAGTGTTGGCTATATGGGACTTTTAGGTAGTTTTGGAATCATGGCTTATTATATGGTAATAGGCGGATGGGTTTTAGCTTATATTTTTAAAATTATCATAGGCGATTTTAATCTTTCAAGTCCCATTAACGCTCAATATACAAGCGAATTTTATAGCTCTACTATAGAAAATAATCCTTTATTAATAGGAATTTTTACTACTATATTTGTGATAATTAATTGGATTATCTTAAAAAAAGGTGTAATTGATGGCATAGAAAAATCAGTAAAATACCTTATGCCATTTTTGTTTATCTGCCTTTTGGTCGTTGTTGCACGCAATTTAACTCTTGAAGGAGCAAGCGAGGGTGTGAAATTTTACCTTACTCCTGATCTTTCTAAAATCACTCCCAAATTGTTTATAGATGTTTTAGGACAAGTATTTTTTGCCCTATCTTTAGGCTTTGGTGTAATGATAACCTTATCATCTCACCTTAAGAAAAATGAGAATTTAATCAAAACTTCTGTTTATACAGGAATTTTAAACACCCTCATAGCAGTGCTTGCTGGATTTATGATTTTCCCTGCTTTATTTAGCGTAGGTTTAACCCCTGATAGTGGGCCATCTTTGGTTTTTAAAACCTTGCCCGTTGCATTTTCACATATACCTTTTGGAAGTATAATTTGCGTGTTTTTCTTTTTGCTTTTAATCATCGCTGCACTTACTACAAGCTTACCAATTTATCAAGTAATCATTAGTGTTTTAGAGGAAAAATTTAAACTAGCTAAAAATACCGCTATTAATCTAACACTTGGAAGTATTTTTGTTTTAGGGAATTTACCATGTATACTTACCTATGGTCCTTTAAGAGATATTACTATCATCAAGGGAAAAAATATTTTTGATAGCTTTGATTTTATTAGTGGAAATATATTCTTTGTTTTAACCGCATTTTTTTGTTGTATTTATGTAGGTTGGGTGCTTAAAAAAGATGCTATTTATGAACTTTCCAATCAAAATATCCTAAAAGGAAGTATTTTTAAACTATGGTATTATTATGTTAAATTTATTATACCTTTGATTATTTTAGTGATTTTTTATTTTGGAATTTTTTAATTTATACTCATAACGCTTTAACATGCTTATATTTCCTTCAAGGCCTCCTTGATGGATATATAAGATTTTTCTACCAAATTGCTCTTTATGAGCTAATAAAGTTTTAAAACCCACCATATCATAAAGCAAATCAAACTCCACTCCACATTCTTTTTTTAAATCCTTATAAAGCTCATAAAATTCTAAATAAGGCTTAGCAAAATGATATTTTTTAGGTGAATTTAATATGGTTAAATTACCAAAATCATAATTTGGCTCTAAGCTTAAAATTTGCTCTTTTAAATATGCACTATCGCCCACACAAGCACATGTAAAAACTTTAAATTTACTATGTTTAGCCAAAAAAGCCGCAGAAGTTCCTGTACCTGAAGGTAAAAAAATACTTACATTTTCATTTAACTGCTCACTAAGCTCTAAGGCTAGTTGCTGGTATCCAAATTCAGCTTCTTTTATAGCCACACCCTCTTCTATAAAAATATCATCATCTTTTTTCAAGGCTAAAGCTTGCAGTCTTCTTGTGGGATAGTTTATATTTTCTATCAACTTCACATTGTGTTTTAATGCAAATTCTAAATTTCCATGGGGATTTTCTTTTAAAAAAGAACTCATTTTTTCACAAACAAAAATGAGCAAAAAATCATTTTCGTAACAAAACTTAGCTAAAGCAACTAAAGCATTACTTTGAGAGGAGCCAAAAGAAATAAATCTTTGTCCTTTTTTAAATAAATGTTTATTTTTTTCAAAAAAGGCTAGTTTTCTAGCCTTATTTCCATTAATATAACCTAGTAAATCATCTCTTTTGAGTAAAAATTCAAAATCTTTGTATTTTAAAACATCAATTCTACTTGCTATCAAGGTATTTTTCAACCTTTTCTAAAGCATTATTTGTATTGATATTAAACTTAATCTCTATTCTACGACTTGCCTCTTTGTCTTCTTTACCATCTTTCATAATCACATCAGAATAAGATCTACCACTTGCCATTAAAAGTTTTTGCAATCTTGGATCTTTGTAAAATGAGTGTATAAAACTCATCACAGCATAAGCTCTTTTTTGTGATAAATCAAGATTATATATATAAGAGCCTGCACTATCTGTGTGACCTTCTATGACTATATTTTCTATACTATTTAAGATATTTTCATCTTTTAAGATATTGTCAAAATACTGTGTTAAAATTGCCTTTAAATTCTCTTTTGCTTGAGCTTTTAGAGTAAAAGAATTTGTATCAAAAAGCACTTCAGAAGGTAAAACTATCGCGCCCGTATTAGAATCTAAGGTAATATTAGTATCAAATTTTGCTTGAAGATTTTTGATAGTATTTTCTTTGATTAATCCTAGTTCTTTGATTTTGCTTTTCGCCTCATCAAAATTACGCTCTAATTCTTTGATTTCCTCATCTTTTTTATTTAATCTTTCAAGTAAAGCAAAAATTTGCTGATCTTTTTCATCTAAACTTGAATTTAAATCTTGATTAAGTTTAGTAATATTAGCTTCTAAAGCTTGTTTTTGTTTGTTGATATTATCAAGTGTACTTGAGGTATTACTTAATTTTTGGCTAAGACTTTTTAAAATATCTTCTTTTTGATTTAATTCTTCTTTATTCTCTCTTAAGCGTTCTTCTTGTTTTTGCAAATTTTCTTTTATGATTTGTAAATCACTTTGAGTTAAAACATACTTAACAACTATAGCTCCAATAAGCAAAATAAATATAAAAAGCAAGCCTGCCATTAAATCTGCATAAGCTATCCAAAAATTATTTTCTTCATTGCTAGAATTATTTTTTATCATCTATTTTTTCATCTTCTTTTTGATTTTCAAGCTTTGCAATAACTTGTGTGGTTTGCTCATCTAATTCTTTGCTTTCTTCTTTAAATTCTTGCATTAGTGAAATTTTTTCGTCAATATTTTTTTCATCTTCATAAGCTTCTTTAAAAGTATGCATACCCTCTATAATACTTGCCCTAAAGCCTTCAAAAAGCTTAGTTTGATTATCAAGCATAAGATTTTGATATTTTTCAATATTATTTGAAAAATTATTTACCTTTTCATCTAAAGCACTCACACTTTTATCTAAATGCACAATCTTATCTGAACTCACATCTAAAAGTCTATTATATTGCTCTGAAATTCTTAAAGTTAGATCTTTTATGTTTGAATTTAACATATTTACCGCATTTGCAATCTCGCTATAAGTTTTAACTATATCTTTTTGCTCTCTTTGGGTTTTAGATAAATCACTCATAGTTTGTTTTACATGCTCACTGCTTAATCTTACAGCTTTTTCTTCAGCATTTACAAGTTCTTGAAAAACTTTGAATTTTCTATCTATTGTATTATCTAGTTCTTTAAAAAATTCCTCATTGCTTACATGTTCAAAAATCGTGCCTATTTTTTCAAAATGTTGCAAACTTTCTTGAAGATATTTTCTATCAATTTCTTCTTTAGACCAGAAAAAATCGCTTGTTGCGTTTTTTTGACGATTTAGAAGTTTTTGGAATTTACTACTACCGTATTTTTCAAAAAATATCCACCAAAGTGCTAAGAAAATTCCATAAATTGATACATAAAAGGCTGTTCCTACTCCATTTAATAAAACTGAAATCTCTTGTTCTAAGCCTGCTGTGTCGCTTGAATTAAAATTTGGCATAGACATGGCTATACTTATAAAAGTTCCTAAAATACCAAGCATAGGAAAAATAGCTGCACCCACAGAAGCAAAATTTTCATTTCTCAAATCTTTCACATAAGCATATGCAAAATCATCAAAACTAGCATTTGACTTTGTTTCTTTACCTATAACTAAAAAATGCTTCATAATATAGCGTTTTAATATCAGCTTAAATTCATCTTTTTGTTGCTCAAAAATACTTGAAGCATAATCAGCGCTATGTCTAGCAAAGATCAAAGCCACTAAAAAGATAATCCCTATCATTACAACACTATGTAATTCTACTTTAAAATCAATCTTTCCAAAATACCCTAAAAGCACTAAAATATACAATATAGCAGGGATAAAAATAATCTTTAAATAAGCAACAATTCCTGTACTACCTTTTCCTTCAGGTAATACAAGATCAGAAAAATCATCAGTTGTTTTAACTTCCATTTTATAAACCTTTGTTAATTTTACTCTAAAAATTTAAAATCTTCACAGGAAAATCAACTAAGAGTTATAAAACTCTTAGTTTCTATCAATACAATTTAAATCGCTAAAAGCACATTCTAAGCGTTTGATCATACTCTCTTCGCCCGCTCTAAGCCATACTCTTGGATCATAATATTTTTTATTTGGCTTATCTTCTCCATCTGGATTACCAATTTGGCCTTGCAAATAAGCTTTATTTTTAAGCTCATATTCTCTAACACCATCCCAAAAAGCCCATTGTGTATCTGTATCAATATTCATCTTAATTACACCATAGCTAAGTGCTGCTTTGATATCCTCTATATCGCTACCACTGCCACCATGGAAAACAAAATTGATTGGTTTATCATCACCAAGATTGAATTTTTCTTTTACATAATTTTGAGAGTTTTTAAGAATTTCAGGTCTTAAAATCACATTTCCTGGTTTATATACTCCATGTACATTACCAAAACTAGCTGCAATTGAAAATCTATCACTAATTTTAGAAAGTCTCTCATAAGCTAATGCTACATCTTCAGGCTGAGTGTATAATTTTGCATTATCAATATTAGTATTATCCACTCCATCTTCTTCACCACCCGTACATCCTAGCTCAAGCTCTAAAGAAATTCCAAGCTCAGACATTTGTTTTAAATAATTCTCACAAGTGCCTAGATTACTTTCTAAATCCTCTTCACTTAAATCAATCATATGAGAGCTAAACAAAGGCTTACCTGTTTCTTTTTTAAACTCAATATTTGCTTCAATCAAAGCATCAATCCAAGGAAGTAATTTTCTAGCAGCATGATCTGTGTGTAAAATTACTGGAACTCCATAAGCTTTTGCCATTAAATGCACATGTCTTGCACCACTTATAGCACCAAGCACATCAGCTTTTGGACAAGCTTTTCCTGCTACAAATTTAGCTCCACCATTTGAAAATTGAATAATCACAGGTGAATTAACTTTTTTAGCACTTTCTAAAACCGCATTAATAGAATTTGTCCCCACGACATTTACCGCAGGGATAGCAAATCCTTCTTTTTTTGCATAATTATATACGGTATTTAGATCATCGCCACTTAAAACACCTGGTTTGACAAGATCTAATACACCCATTATTTATATTCCACTTTTGCTTTTTGACGAAGCTCTTGAGCTTTTTTATTCATAAGTTCTTTAAATTCTTCCATTTTGATATTGCTTTCAATACCTGCTTTTACTTCATTATAACTCATAGTACTTTTCGCTCTAGCATCTTCTTTTAAAATAATATGATATCCAAAATCACTTTTTACTGGTGTTTTAGAAATAGTACCTTTTTTCATAGAAAAAGCTGCATCAGCAAATGGTTTTACCATAGTTGATTCAGCAAACCATCCAAGATCACCACCTTGAGCCGAAGAACCTTTGTCGATTGATTTTTCTTTTGCAAGTTGAGCAAATTTATCATTTAAAGCTTTTCCACTTAACTTACTAAGCTCGGCAATAATATCTTTAGCTTCTTTTTCACTAGTTACCAAAATATGCTTAGCTTTTACTTGAGCTGGTTTAGTAAATTTATCTTTATTTGCTTCATAGTATTTTTTAGCCTTAGCATCATCATTTTTGATAGAATCAAAAATTTTCTTTTGATAGATATTTACCATGATAGCTTCTTTAGCACGCTCTAATTCTTCTTTATATGAAGGATCATTTTCTATTTTTTGAGCTTTAGCGTCTTTTAATACAAGTTGTTGGATGATATATTGATCAATGATTGCTTTTTTTTGTTCAGCTGGTAAGTCAGTGATTTTAGCACCTCTTAACATAGGAGCAAAAAACTCATTTACTTCTGTATCGCTAATATTGTTTCCATCAAGGGTTGCAACCACCGCAGCATTTAAACTCAAACCTGTTAATAAAGCCGCAGCAACTAAAGAAATTTTTTTCATTGTTTTTCCTTTGAAATAGTTTTGTTGATTTTATTATATCTAAACTTTATTTAAAGCCGATTAACATACAATAAGTTTATGAAAAGAAATTTAGAGATTAAAGAATTATTTTTAAAACATTTTGGACAAGCAAAAACAGAATTAGTTTTTAGTAATGCTTATGAACTTATAGTTTGTGTTATGCTTTCAGCTCAATGTACTGATAAAAGGGTTAATCTCATCACACCTGCTTTATTTAAAGCTTACCCTAGTGTGCAAGATTTAGCTAAGGCAAATTTATCTTCTTTAAAACTTTTGATTAATTCTTGCTCATTTTATAATAATAAAGCACAAAATTTAATCAAAATGGCTCAAGCAGTTTGCGAGCAATTTAATGGTGAAATTCCAATGGACGAGCAAGATTTGAAAACTCTAGCAGGTGTAGGACAAAAAACTGCACATGTAGTGATGATAGAATGGTGCGGGGCTAATTGCATGGCTGTAGATACCCATGTATTTAGAGTTTCACACAGACTTAATCTTAGCAAAGCCAAAACTCCTGAAGAAACCGAAAAAGACTTAACTAAAATTTTTAAAGATAATCTAAACTATCTTCATCAAGCTATGGTGCTTTTTGGGCGTTATACATGTAAAGCTAAAAATCCTTTATGCAAAGAGTGTTTTTTAAATCATTTATGCAAAAGTAAAGATAAGAAAATTTAATCTAGCACCAATTTAGTGCTAGATGATTTTAATGAAAGAATGGTAGATACAAAAAAGCATTGATCACTAAAGCATTTACTATATCTATGAAAAACGCACCCACTAAAGGTACAATAATAAATGCCATATGGCTCATACCATAGTGATTTGTTACAGTTTGCATATTTACCATAGCTGTTGGAGTAGCGCCCAAACCAAAACCACAATGCCCTGCTGCTAAAACTGCTGCGTCATAATCTTTTCCACATACTCTAAAAGTGATAAATATAGCATAAGCAGCCATCATAGCAACCTGAACAGCTAAAATTACCAACATCGGTAGTGCAAGAGTTACTAAATCCCAAAGATTAATAGTCATTAGAGCTAAAGCTAAAAATAAAGACAAGCTTACATTACCTAAAACTGATACTTCTCTATCAAATACATGATGAATTTTTGTAGCTGATAAAACATTTCTTAAAACCACACCTACAAAAAGACAATACACAAAAGTTGGTAAAGTAAAACCTGTATTTGTTTTAATATAAGTAGACAAAGCACTACCTATTAATAAACATAAAGCAATTAATGCCAAAGATTCTATAAAAGAAGAAGGTGTGATTAGTCTTTCTTTTTCTGGAGACTGGAAATTTAAAATCGCATCTTTATCATCATTTTGCTTTGGAACTACTAACTTATATTTATTGACTAAATATCTTGCGACAGGCCCACCTATGATACCACCTGAAATAAGCCCAAAAGTAGCACAAGCAATAGCAACAGTAGTTGCACTAGAGTAAAAATAAGGTTCTTTAATAAATTCAGCTGCCCATGCTGCACCTGTTCCATGACCACCACTCATTGTAACAGAACCTGCTATAAGTCCCATTAGTGGATTTTGCCCCATAGCACTTGCCACACCTATGCCAACTATATTTTGCGCAAAAAGCAAGCCAACAACAACAACTAAAAAAATTGCTAATTTTCTTCCACCCTTTTTTAAAGAAGCAAAATCAGCTAACAAACCAATACTTGAAAAAAATGCAAGCATTAAAGGATCTTTCATAGATTCATCAAATTTAATATCCAATGAGAAGAAACTATGTAAGATCAAAAGAATAATCGCAGCAATCCCACCACCAACAACTGGCTCAGGGATATTATAATCACGAAGAAATTTTACCCTTTTAATGACAAATACGCCTAAAAGCAATACTATAACCATAGTAACTAGCGTTGCATAAAAATCAAATTTCATAATTCTCCTTTGTTTGATTTATTTATCAATTGTATTCTAAATGACTTTAAAACAACGCAAATAAACAACACTCTTTTCTTATAATATTACAAAATGAAACACTTTTAGTCTTTTTTACTCTGAAATTAAAACAATATTATGATATAAATTAATATTTTTAAGCAAAGATAGCTTTGCTCTGCTAAGCTCTTGGAGTGAATTTATAAACAAAGCGTCCGCATCAAGATAATCTTTTAATTCACTGCGACCTAATTCATATTTTTCTAAATATAGCTGTGTAATTTTTTCTTGATTAACATTAATGTCTTTTACTAATTTTAACAAATCATTATAATACTTGTCATTTTCATAACAAAAATTAAATTCATGGATAGTTCTTTGTAATACATCTTTATATTCAACCAAACGAGCTTGGTATGTTAATTCAGAAATTTTTACATTTTGTTTTACTCTATAAAAGTCCAAAAATGGTAAGTCAATGGCGACATTGCCTCCTAAAATTAAAAATTTAAAACTCTCATCAATATTCTTATCATTCCCATCTAAATTTCCCAATATTTTTATGCTAGGTAAAATACTTTTTTGCACACTTGTATAATCCTTGTAAGAAGCCATAAGTTGATTTAGTTTTGCTTGAACTTGTGGTCTATAAGCAAGCATTTTTAATTCTATATCAAAATTAATTTTTTGCAAAGAAAAATCTTCAAGAGTATAATTTAGCATTTTATTAATCAAATGCTCATCATCTTTACCCAGTAAGTCTTTTATATTTTTAAGAGTTAAGTCTTTATTTTGCAAATTTGTAATGATATTTTGTTTAGTGTTTAATAAAGATTTTTTAATATTTAAAAGATCTATATATTCAACTTTTCCATAATTAAGTTTAGTAGTATAAATTTCTAGCATTTGCTCTAGATTTTTTAAATATTTGTTTAATAAATGATCTACATCATTGAAATAAATAAATTCAAAAATACTATTTATCGCTAAATTAATCGTATCAAGCTCTAAAGAGCGTAACTCATACTCACTTACTTTTGCTAAAAATTCAGAACTAGCAACTTGATCTGAAATTTTGCCATATATATCAAGCTCATAATTTAACATAATGCCATTTGAAAAACTATGCGTTTTTGTGCCATTGTTTAAATTTTTTCTTATATTTGCACCAAAATTTCCACTCAAAGTAGGATAAAGATCTAAATTTAAAAGCTTATATCTAGCTAAAGTACTTAAAAAATTAACCCTTGCTATATTTAAGTCTTTATTATTATCAATAATAGCTTTTAAGATATTATTTAAGTCTTGATTGTTATATTTTTCCCACCAAGCCTTGCTTGCGTTAAAATCTTCAAAATATTCTTTTTTTATTTGTTCTTGAGATACTTGCTCTAATTTTACACCTATGCAGGCATTTAAAAAAAAGGCTATAAAAAATAATAAAAATATTCTCATCTCATTCCTTTGATAAAGCACTAATAGGATTTAAATTTGCTGCATTTTTTGCTGGGAAAAATCCAAAAACCACTCCGATTAAAACCGAACTTAAAAGCCCTAAAAATACTGAATTTAATGAAAGTATCATCGTAAAACCAAAATTTAAAGAATTAAATACTTCAATGATGATAAAAGAAAGCATTACTCCAAAAATAGCTCCTAAAGAACAAATCAACACAGCTTCGATTAAAAACTGCATTAAAATATCTTCTTTTCTAGCTCCAATAGCCATTCTAACTCCAATTTCTCTTGTGCGCTCACTTACTGAAACAAGCATGATATTCATCACACCAATACCACCTACTATCAAAGATACCACTGCAATAGAAGAAATAAGTAAAGTCAAAGTAGCAGTATTTTCCTCAATGGCATTTTTAATTGCGTCAGAATTTATAGTGAAAAAATCTTTTTTTCCGCGTTTAATCTCTAAAATTTTTACCATAGCCTCTTCAGCTAAAGCAGGATTTACCTCATCTTTTACCTTAGTTACTATGGCTCTTATTTGTTTATCTCCTGTGATTTTATTCATCAAAGTAGAATAAGGAGTATAAATTTTAATGGTATTTTCATCAGCTCTAAAGCCTTTATTATCTCTTTCTTTTTTTAAAACACCAACTATAGTTAAAGGTTGCTTGTTAAAAATCACGCTTTTACCTAAAACATCTTTAACGCTGATATTATCAAATAAAATTCTCAAAGCATTTTCATCTATAATGCAAATATTAGTATTATCTTTTATATCTTCATTATTAATAAACCTACCATCTACCATCACAAAACCTCTAAGTCTTAGATGATTTGGTCCTACTCCATAAATTCTAGCTTGTAAAGAATTATTCTTATAAGTTACCACCCCTATTTTACCCACATCTGCTTCTACTGCTTCTAAATAAGGCAAAGAGCTTAAGGTTTTTAAATCACTTAAATTAAGCCTTGTTCTACCTGATCGAATATCTCCCAAACCACGCCCTGAAACAACTTCTATGGTATTAGTCCCAATAGAGCTAATAGAAGCAAGTATATTTTGTTGGGCTCCAAGTCCTAAAGCAACCACGCAAACTACTGAAGCTATGCCTATGATAATACCAAGCATAGTAAGCAAAGAGCGTAGCTTGTGTGCTACAATGGAAGTTATAGACATTTTCAAACTTTCAAAAAGCTGATTTTTAAGCAAATTAAAGCTTTTTTTCTCTTTTGGCATTAACTTAGTTTTTATTTCATCTGCTTTTTTTACACCATTATCGCTTATAATCTTACCATCTTTAATTTCTATAACTCTTTTTGCTCTAGCAGCTATTTCCCTATCATGAGTGACTAAAACTACGGTGTGTCCTTGCTCATTTAGTTTATTTAAAATTTCTAAAACTATCTTACCGCTTTTAGAATCAAGCGCACCCGTTGGCTCATCTGCTAAAATAAGCTCACCACCATTCATCAAAGCTCTTGCTATAGAAACTCTTTGCTGTTGCCCACCACTTAGTTCATTTGGCTTTGATAATTCTTTATGATCAAGCTCTAAAAAAGAAAGTAATTCTTTAGCCTTTTGCGATCTTTCTTGTTTGTTTTTTCCTGCATAAACAGCAGGTAAGGCTACATTATCTTTAGCATTTAAAAGACTAAGCAAATTATATCTTTGGAAAATAAAACCAATTTTTTCGCGTCTAATTCTTGCTTTTTCATCTTTGCTTAAATTTGTAACTTCATATTGATCTAAAAAGTATTTTCCACTACTTGGCTCATCAAGTGTGCCTATAATATTTAAAAGAGAGGTTTTACCACTTCCTGATTGTCCTATAATGGCTACAAATTCTCCCTTTTGAATATAAAGATTAATATTTTCTAAAATAGTTGTATTATTAATCTTTTTTTGTATATTTTCTAAGCGTATCATTTTTTATTTTTACCTATGATAACTAAATCGCCCTCATTAATACCATCTAAAATTTGAGTATTTAAACTATCTTTGATGCCTAATTTAACAGGTGTTTTTACACTTATATTATTGGCTTTTAAAATTTCTACATAATAACCACTTGTATCGCTTTTTATAGCTAAAGTTGGTATAACTAAAGTATTATTTTCTGTTTTAATAGCAATTTCATTTTCTGTACTCATACCTATGCGTAAAAAATTATTATCATTTTTTACAAAAACCCTTGCATAATAATACACAGCGCTAGTGCTAGTACTTGAGTTTGAGTTTAAATTTGTATTGCTTGTTGCATCACTTATGGTAGTATTTGCTGGATCTATACTTGAAATAGTTGCTTCATATTTTTTATCAGGCTCATTTAAAATACTAAATTTAACCTTTTTTCCAACACTAATTTTATTAATATCAGCTTCAGCTATTTGCATACGAATTTCCATTTCACTTAAATCAGCCAAACGCACTATACTTGGTGTATTTTGGTTTGCATTTACAGTTTGCCCCTCTTCAACTGCTACATTGATAATCTCACCCTTACTAGGTGCAGTTATAGTAGTATAAGCTAAATCTTTTTGAGCATTTTTTAAAGAAATTTCAAGTTGAGTAGTTTGAGCTTTTAAATCAGCCACATTTGCTCTTAAGGCATAAAAAGTATTTTTAAGATTTTCAAGATTTTCTAAAGAGGTAGCCTTTTTAGCATAAAGCTTTTGCTCTCTTTGGTATTGTTTAGTAGCTATATCAAGAGCAATTTTTTTACTTTCTAAATTTGCCTTTGCACTTTCAAGTCTAGCTTTGGTAATATCTAAATCATTTTGTTGTTTATCTTTATCAATTTGTGCGATTAAATCACCCTCATTAACACGATCGCCCAATTTTACATATAGTTTAGTAATTTGCCCACTAACTTGTGCACCAACATCAACTTGGGTTTTTGCATAAACTTCACCTATTGCTTCTATGCTTTGAGTAATGTCTTGTTTTTTAACCTCATAAGTTAGATAATTATATTCTTCCTTATTTGCAAAAAAGAAAAAATACATCCCTATAATAAGTATAATCAAAAATATGCTCAAATAAATTATTTTTTTCATTTTAATCCTTTAAAAACCGTATAATAAAATATTTGTATGAAGTAAAAATAAAATTGTAGCAATAAAATATAATTTTAACAATTTTAAAGCTTATAAGATATAAGATAAATTAAACTAAAAATAAGGAAATTATATGCAAGATTATTTAAATTTAATGCAAAATCGCTCTTCTATTAGAGCATATACTCAAGAAAAAATTTCTAGAGAGAACTTAGAATATATCTTAGAATGTGCTAGATTATCTCCTAGTTCTTTAGGACTTGAACCTTGGAAATTCTTAGTTTTTCAAAAAGATGAACATAAAAAAGAAATTGCCAAAATAGCTAACAATCAAAATCATGTAGCAAATTGTGCTGCTATTATTGTTGTGATCTCAAGAGCTGATTTTAAAGATTATTTTGAAGAAAAACTAAAAAAGCGTGGTTTAAGCCAAGAAGAGTTAAATAAACGCTTGCAAACCTATAAGCCATTTTTAGACGCAATGGATTTAGAACAAAGTTTTATTTATGCAAAAGAGCAAAGTCATCTTGCTATTGCAAATATTATCAATGCTGCTTATAGTTTAAATTTGGGTTCGTGTATTATCGGTGGTTTTGATAAAGATAAAATCAATCAATATTTAAATTTAGACACCGCTAAACAAAGAGTATCTATGCTCATTGCTCTAGGACATGCCCAAAAAAATTCTGGTACAGAAAAAGCTCGTTTTGCATTTAATGAAGTGGTAGAATTTAAAGATTAATCAAATATCAAAACTCCATTTAAATTTTATATAATAAAATAATATTTTTAAAATAAAATGGAGTTTTAAATGCAAGGAAATTTTTTAAAGATTTTTGGCGTATTGCCATTTTTAGCAGTAGCTTTTATTAATGCTTTTGTGGATTTAGGACACAAAATCATCATACAAAATACCATTTATAAATTTTATGAAGATAGCACCCAACTTTTTCTAACTGCTATTGTCAATGCTTTAATGCTTTTGCCTTTTATTCTTATGCTTTCACCATCTGGATTTTTAGCGGATAAATTTCCTAAAAATAAAATCATGAAAATATCTGCATTATTTTCAGTAATATTAACTTGTATTATTTGTTTGTGTTATTATCTTGGAGCATTTTGGCTTGCATTTACAATGACTTTTATCATGGGAGTGCAATCTGCCTTATACTCTCCTGCAAAATATGGCTTTATAAAAGAATTAGTAGGAAAAGAGCTTTTAGCTATGGGAAATGGAGCTGTCAATGCAGTAAGTATTGTGGCTATTTTAGCCGGTATGGCAGTATTTTCTCTAAGCTTTGAAATGCTTTTTGAGTCAAATTTTAACACTCCTTCGGATATTTTAACACAAATTGCACCTTTGGGTTTTGTATTAATAGCTTTTGCTTTATTAGAACTTTTTTTAGCTTATAAACTTCCTAGCTTAAAAGAAGAAGATAAAAATTTAAGTTTTGATAAAAAACAATATTTACAAGGAAAGCTTTTAACCTCTAATTTAAAAACAATATTTTCTCATAAAATTATTTGGCTTTGCATTATAGGAATTTCACTTTTTTGGGCCATATCACAACTTTATTTAGTGAGTTTTCCTGTATATGCAAAAAATGATCTTTTTATAGAAAATACCTTTTATGTACAATGCTCTTTAGCTTTTTCTGGTATAGGAGTGATTATAGGATCGCTTGTTAGTGGTAAGTTTTCTAAAAATTACATCGAATTAGGTCTTATACCACTAGGTGCTTTAGGGGTTTTTCTAATGAGCATTTTAATGCCATTTTTAGAAAACTTACTAAGTTATAGTGTAGTGTTTTTTATTTTTGGTTTAAGCGGAGCATTTTTTATCATACCTTTAAACTCTCTAATACAATTTCATGCAAAAGAAAATGAACTAGGAAAAGTCTTAGCAGGAAATAATTTCATACAAAATATTTTTATGTTAGGCTTTTTAGCACTAGCTACTTTTGCTGCTTATGTTAAAATTGAAGTGATAAATTTGTTTTATTTTATCATCGCTGTGGCATTTTTTGGAAGCATTTATGTGCTAAGTAAATTGCCTTTTTCTTTAGTGCGTTTATTAATGAGTATAGCGTTTTTTCAACGCTACCGTTTATTGGTAGAAGGTTTTGAGAATATTCCTGAAAAAGGTGGAGCGTTATTGCTTGGTAATCATATATCTTTTATAGATTGGGCTATTGTGCAAATGGCTATACCAAGAAAAATTTATTTTGTTATGGAAAAAAGCATTTATTCTAAGTGGTATATTAGAATTTTTCTTGATAAATTTGGAGTTATTCCTGTTTCAAGTGCTTCTAGCAAATCAAGCTTAGAGCTTATTGCTATGCATATTAAAAATGGAAATTTAGTTTGCCTTTTCCCAGAAGGAGTGCTTTCACGCCATGGACAGCTTAATGAATTTAAAGGTGGATTTGAGTTAGTTTGCTCAAAATTAGAAGAGCAAGATGGAGTGATTTTACCTTTTTATATTAGAGGACTTTGGGGAAGTGCTTTTTCAAGAAGTGATGAAGAATTTTCAGCAAGAAACCGCAAAATAAGCAAAAGAAAAATCGCTATTGCTTTTGGAAAAAGCTTGCCAATACACACTAAAAAAGAAGTGGTTAAAGCAAAGGTTTTTGAACTTTCATTTATTGCTTGGAAATCTCAATGTGAAAGTATGCATACTATAGCTAGAGCTTGGATAGATAGCGCTAAAAGAAATTTAAGTCAAATAGCTATTGTTGATCCTTTAATAGGTGGTATTACTTATAGAAAAATGCTTGCTTTAAGTCTAGTTTTTAGCTCTTTTATAAAAAATAGATCACATGAGTTAAATATACAACCTACCCAAGGAAGCTATGCTCCAAAAGAAGAATGTATAGGAATTTTGCTCCCTGCTTCCATGGCTAGCTCTCTTTGTAATCTAGCTGTATTACTTGCAAATAAAATCGTGGTAAATTTAAATTTCACAGCAGGTGTAAAAGCAATAAATCAAGCCATTCAAAGCTCTCAAATTCAACAAATTTATACTTCTAGAAAATTTATGGAAAAATTAGAAAATAAAGGCATAAAACTAGAATTTGAAGAGCATGTTAGAATTATTTTTATGGAAGATATTATCGCAAACTTTAAAAGACAAAAACTCAAAATCTTTTCTATGCTTGCTTTAGTAAGTATCTTACCTACTTGTTTAATAAAAGCATTATTTGCATCTAATAAACAAAACCTTGCCATAGCTGCTATATTATTTAGTAGTGGTAGCGAGGGAACACCTAAGGGGGTAATGCTAAATAATCGCAATATTTTAAGCAATATAGCTCAAATTTCAGATGTATTATGTGCAAAAAATGAAGATGTTGTCTTATCTTCTTTGCCACCTTTTCATGCTTTTGGATTAACTGTAACTACTTTTATGCCTTTATTAGAAGGGATTAAAAGCATAACACATGCTGATCCAACAGATGCACTAGGTGTAGCAAAAGCTATAGTAAAAAACAATGTTAGCATTATGTGTGCTACTTCAACTTTTTTAGGTATTTATGCAAGAAATAAAAAACTTGATGCGATTATGTTTGAAAGCCTAAGGATTATCGTTTCAGGTGCTGAAAAACTCAAAAGCGAAGTAAGAACTGCCTTTGAAATTAAATTTAAAAAACCTATTTTTGAAGGCTATGGAGCCACTGAAACCACTCCAGTTGCAAGTGTAAATTTACCGAATAAATTTGATCCTGACTATTGGATTTTACACCGTGCAAATAAAGAAGGTAGTGTAGGTATGCCTTTACCAGGAAGTGCTATACGCATAGTAGATCCATCTACTTATGAAAGTTTAAATCATGGAGAAGATGGATTAATACTCATTGGTGGCCATCAGGTTATGGTGGGTTATTTAAACAATAAAGAAAAAACCGATGAAGTTATCAAAGAAATCGATGGCATACGCTGGTATAATACCGGCGATAAAGGCCATGTAGATGAGGATGGCTTTTTATATATAGTAGATCGTTATTCTCGTTTTGCAAAAATTGGTGGTGAGATGATATCTTTAGGAGCTTTAGAAGAAGAAATTGCTAAATTTATCAATACAGATGTAGTAAAATTTTGCGCAGTTGCACTAGATGATGATAAAAAAGGTGAAATGGTATGCTTATTAGTAGAATGCCAAGAGCAAGATTTTGAAGGAATTTGTGAAGCAATTAAAAACTCTACTATGCCTGCTATTTTTAAACCAAGTAGATATTTTAAGGTAGAACAAATCCCACTTTTAGGCTCTGGCAAAGTGGATCTAAAAGGTGCTAAAGATTTAGCTAAAATCTTGCAAGAAAATTAATTCCCAAAGTAAATTTTACTTTGGGAAATTTTATAAACTATTTCTTTTAGTTTTACAATCATATTTTTTATCAAAAACAAGCTTATTATTTTCCTTAACTACTAATTTTCCCTTAATATAAAAATACTCCAAATCGCTAGTTTGTGTTAAGATTATATCCGCCTCCATCATACAACCCTCGCGTCCTATTTGCATTGTTTGAGTAATGGTATATTCTGCACTTAATGGGTTTTCATTTTGAAGTTTTAATTCTCTTTTTAAATTATGCTTTACTAAAACATCAACCTCATCAAATCTATAAACACCTTCTCCAAAAACCCCGCCAACACCATCTGTAATACAAGTCCAAGTATCGTTTAAAATATCATAAGAAATGCTTCTATCTACCCTACCTTCTTCTAAAAGTGTTATTGGGGTTAAAGGAGCACTTTGTGCTTGCATATTGATTTTATCGCTATCTTGACCATTAAAACATGGTAAATTAAATTCACACTCATTTAAATCTAAAGTCAAGGTTGAAATTTTTGGCATAGGCCAAAACATAGGCCAAAAAGAATTTGCTAATGATAATCTTATCTTAGAACCCTTGGCAAATCTATATCCACAAGCATCAAGTTTGATTTGCTTTTGGATAAATTCATCTTTTTTTAAAGGTATAAATTGCTCTTTATTATCACTTAATGCAAGATTGATTACTCCATAACTTACTCTTTTTACAAAACCATCAGCTCTAACTTCACTAAGTTGAGCAAAAAGCATAGCTTTTTCTTGATCGCTTGCAATTTTTACATTTAACATAGGAAAGCCTAAGACATCTAAATCTTGTTCTAAAAAATCACTTTCAAAAACAACTGCCATCCCATCATCTAACCTTTGATCGCTAGGACTTTCTCCTAAAACACCAGCTCCCATCCACTCTCCTGATAAAAGCCCATGATTTAATGGAGTGTTAATTTTGATAAATTCACTTGATTTTTTACATGTTAATTTATGCGGATTTAAATAGTATCTTTTATAGCTAATATCATTTTTAAAATCATTTAAAGCAACAAAACGACCTTCTACTTTCTCTGTTTTTGAATTTGGCTTAGAGCTATTTTCAATATATGCTTGTATCATAGGAGCTTCAAGCACATCGTTTTCTTCATTTTTAAGCCATTTATCCCACCATTTAAGTGCTTCTTGTAAAAAACCCATTGCAGGCAAAGGTAAGCCATCATGAGGATAAACATGAGCCCAAGGACCAACGATAGCTTTTTTTGGAACTTTCAAACCATTCATTAGAGTAAAAACAGGATTAGTATAAGAATCAGCCCATCCATCTAATGCAAAAACAGGGACTTGTATATCATCATAATTTTCCCCAACAGATCCATGCTTCCAATAATCATCTTTTAAAGTATGCTCAAGCCATAATGTGGGCCATAAAGGCATATTCTCAAGCCTATTGAGCCATTTTTTTCTACCATTTGGATCAATTTTTGGATCAACAAAGCGTGATTGATATGCAAGCATGATATTACCCCACCAAAAATTATCATTAAGCAAACATCCGCCTTTATAATGAATATCCTCATTAAACCTATCATCAGTAAAACCTACTACTATAATTGCTTTTAAATTTTTAGGTCTTCTTGCTGCAACTTGTAAAGAATTAAAGCCACCCCAAGATTTACCCATCATACCAATATTCCCATCACACCATTCTTGCTTTGCAATCCACTCAATGACTTCTAAGGCATCATCTTGTTCTTGTTTTAAATATTCATCTTCTAATAAACCATCAGATTCCCCACTTCCTCTAATATCAACCCTAACAACCGCATAGCCATTACCACTAAAATATCCGTGCATAGGCTCATCTCTACCCCTTGTTCCATCATTTTTTCTATAAGGAATGTATTCTAATATAGCAGGAACTTTTTCTTTTACTTGAGGAAGCCAAATTCGTGATGAAAGCTTAGTGCCATCTTTTAAAACTATCCATTCATTTTCTATTACTCTAACCTTGTTTTTAAAGTTAAAAACAATTTCCTTCATTTCATCTCCTTTTTATTGTATTTTTTAATCCAAATCAAACAAAACATTACACCCAAAATAGCCATAACTATCATGATGGTAAAATATATATGAAAACCTTTTACACCTGGGTATCTATCTAATAAATCTCCAGCAAGTAATGGTGCAAAAACTTCAGGCAAATACCCAAAAGTAGATACAATACCTATAGCCATACCCGCTAAATGTATAGGAATTTTTCCCTCACTAAGTAAAGAATAATAAATTCCAAAATTAGAATACATAGCTATATAAATTATGACACAAGCAGAAGTTAAAACACTCATTTGTAAAAATCCATTTAATTTTGAACTAAGCATTAAAAAAACAACACCAATTCCCATTAAAATAAAGCCTATCATCATTATTTTAGCTTTTCCATATCCATCTGCTATAAATCCACCCACTACAGAAGAAACCGGACGAATATATTGAGCCAATACCGTTAAAATAGCTGCAAAAACAGCAGAAGTTCCTATAACATTGCTTGCATAAGGAGTAAAATAATAAAAACTCATGTTAAAAAAATATGTACAAAAAGTAATAGCAACCACAAGCCAAAGAGCAGAATTTTTCAAAAGAAAAACCAAGTCTTTGATTTTAATCTTCTCACTTTGCTCATTAATATCATCTTTCAAAAGAAAAAACAATAAAATAGCACTTACAATAGGAGCTATAGAATAAAACACAATAACCATTTCTATACCTTGTGCGGCTAAGGCTTTTGTTTGAAAATATCCAAAAATACTCGTAGCTATAGCCAAATGTGCAGCACCAACAACTCCTCTACCGCCTTCAAAAATTCCATAAGCCCTTGCTTGTTCTTTAGAATTTGCTAAGCTCCTTACTATTTTCATCAAAGAAGGCCAAAAAGTTAATAATGAGGTAATCCCCCAAATTCCATAAATAATCAAAAGTGCATTTAAAGAAGTAAAATATAAATGCAATAAACCACCAAGTCCTGTAGCAATTAAAGAAAAAATCAATAACTTTTTTGGTGCAAAACGATCTGCTAAATAACCTCCTAAAGCATAAGAAAACAAACCAAGCAATCCATAAGCACTACCTAAAAGCCCCATTTCAAAATTATTTAAATGATAAAGACTCATATAATCATCATAATAATACTTTCTAAAATAAGGCAAACCATAAATAATAGATCCGCAAAAGGATAATAACAATAATGTTAAAAAATTATTTTTTAAACTTTGTCCTGTATTTTGTCCCATCAAAAACTCCTTTTGCATACTATATATAATTTTTATATTTTTTTGCTTTTATATAAGTGATTTTATGCAAAAAATATTATAATAATATATTTTTTACACATTTTAATCTACTTTATTATAAAATTTTATTAATTTAATAATTTATAAGCATAAAAAATTTATTTACAAAATAAAAATAATTTCTGTTTTTTATTTTTTATTATTGTTTTTTTGATACATTTACATAAACTAAAAATTAAAAAAGGGAAATAATGAAAATTTTTGATATGGTAGTTATTGGTGCTGGCCCTGCAGGTATTGCAGCGGGAGTAGAAGCTAAAATAAAAAATAAAGAAGTTATTGTTTTAGAAAAAGCTGATGCGATTTGTCAAACCTTAGTAAAATTTTACAAAGAAGGTAAAAGAGTAGACAAAGCTTATAAAGGTTGTGATAGCACAAATCACGGGCATATAAATTTTGAAGATGGAACCAGAGAAAGCACAATAGAAACTTTCCAAAATGCCATTAAAGAGCACAATCTTGAAGTAAAGCTTTCTAGTGAAGTTGAAAGTGTTAAAAAAGATGGAGAAAATTTCATAGTTAGCACTGCAAATGAAAATTATATTTGTAAAAATGCAGTTATTGCTATAGGTAGAATGGGTAAGCCAAATAAACCAAGCTATACTTTACCTATAACTTTAACAAAAATCATCAATTTTAATGCAAATTCAGCAAGCCAAGGTGAAAAAATCTTAGTTGTAGGCGGTGGAAATTCAGCAGCAGAATACGCTATAGATTTAGCTAAAAATAACGATGTTACACTTTGCTATAGAAGAGAAACTTTCTCAAGATTAAATGATATTAATCTTGAAGATATTCAAAAAGCTTTTGAGCAAGGCAGTGTAAAAGCAAAACTCGGCATAGATATAACTGGTATTGAAGATGAAAATGGTAAAGCTAAAGTAAATTTCACTAACAATACAAGTGAAATTTATGATCGCATTATTTATGCTATTGGTGGTTCAACCCCACTTGATTTCTTACAAAAATGCTCTATAGAAGTTGATGAAAAAGGTGTGCCAAGCTTTGATGAAAATAAAGAAAGCAATGTAAAAGGATTATTCGTAGCAGGCGATATAGCGAGTAAAAACGGAGCTTCTATTGTAGTGGGTTTAAATGATTCATTTAAAATCTGCGATCATCTTTATAAATGCTAAAACTCTTTCAATATTCAAAAGGCTATCGTTATAATAATGATAGCCTTTTACTTTTTGACTTTTTATCTAAAAATAACTTAAAAGGAAATATCCTTGATATAGGATGTGGATGTGGAATTTTAGGACTTTTAGTAAAGCAAAAATTTCCAAATTCAAAAGTTTATCTACTAGATATTCAAGAGCAAAATATCAAACTAAGTTATAAAAATGCTAAAGAAAATAAACTTGAAATTCAAAGCATTTGCGAAGACTTTTTAAACTATAAAAGTGATATAAAATTTGATTTTTTGATCTCTAATCCTCCATTTTATAAAAAAAATACACAAAAAAGCCAAGATTTGCATTTATGTATATCAAGATATCAAGAATTTATGCCACTTGAGAAGATGTTTGCTAAAATAAATACTTTAATCAAGCCAAATGGTAGTTTTTTTATGTGCTATGAGGCAAGTTTTTTAGATGAAATTTGTGCTTATTTAAAGCAATTTAAATTAAAGCTAGTTTCTCTTCAATGCATTCACACCAATACACAAACTAATGCAAGGCTTGTTTTAATGCATATTAAAAAAAATAATAAAAGCCCTTGTGTGATAATGCCTACGCTTTTTATGTATGAAAATAATGTTTTAAATCCAAAAATTAGCGAAATTTATGAAAATACAGGAACTATAAGCTATGATATGTGAAAAAAACTTTGATTATTCTTTTGATGAAAATGCTTGTAAAATATGCGGTGGAAAATGCTGCACTGGAGAAAGTGGATATATCTATGCTAGCAAAGAAGAGCTAGAAGCTATTGCTGCTTTTTTAAATTTAAACTTTGAAGCCTTTAAAGAACAATACCTTATCAAAGTTGGATTTAAATATAGTTTTAAAGAAGTAAAGCATGAAAATGGCTATCGTTGTATTTTTTTTGATACAATGTATAAAAAATGTTTAATTTACAAGCATAGACCAAAACAATGTAAAACTTTTCCATTTTGGGAGTATTTTAAAACACACAAAGAGGAGTTGAAAGAAGAATGTATAGGGGTTTGCTTTCACTAATTATCGTTTTTATCCTAACAAACCTTGCTTTGGCTAAAAGCGAAGATAAAATCTTACAAGCACTCATTTATGAAGAACATGGACAGTTTCAAAAAGCATGTGATATTTATACAAATTTATTTCATGAAAATAATGAAAGTATCTATTTACAAAAAGCATTGCTTTTAGCTTTGGGTGCTAACTTAAAACAAAAAGATGAACTTTTAAAAGCCTCTAAAGAATTTTTAAATCATACAGCCATTGCAAGATTAAATGCTTTGCATTTTTTTGAAATAGGAGATTATAAACAAGCCGAAACTATACTTTATAAACTCATTAAAGAAGAGCAAGATTATAGAAACTATGAAATACTAGGTGATATTTTTGCTAAAAAAGCTTTATACACCAAAGCTTTAGAGCAATACAATCTTGCTTATAAGCTTTTTGAACATGAAAATTTATTACTTAAAATAGTTGAAATTAATATTAAAAATAAAAATATTGATCAAGCTAAAAAAGCTTTAGAAGAATTTGTAAAAAATTCACAATGCACTCTTAAAACATGCACCCTACTTTTAAAAATTTATCAAGAGCAAAAAAACAATAAGGCAAGCATTCAAACCCTTGAAAAACTATATAAACTCAACAATGATATTAAATATATATATGCTATAATAGAATTACTAGTGCAAGAAAAAAATTATAAACAAGCTCTAAATTTAGTCCAACAATACAACATAGATCCTGATACTAAAATTTTCTTATATACACAAACAAAAAATTATAAAAAAGCTTATGAAATAGCTTTAAAACATTATGAACTTAGCAAAGATAAAAAATACCTTTCTATGGCAGGGGTTTTAGAATTTGAAATTTATATGGATTCTAAAAGTAAAAAAATCACGGATCCAAAAATTCTAGCTTCTATTATGAAAAAATTTGAACAAAGTGTAGATGTGCGTAGCGATGCTTTATATCAAAACTACTATGGCTATGTCTTAATCGAATATGATATTGATATTGCAAAAGGCATAGAATTAGTAGGCTGGGCACTTGAACAAGAACCACAAAATCTTTACTACCTAGACTCTTTAGCTTGGGGCTATTATAAACTTAAAAATTGCAAAAAAGCTTATGAAATTTTACAAAAAACATTCCACGATAAAGAATTTGCAAATTCCCAAGAAAGCAAAGATCACTTAAAGGCCATTGAAAAATGTTTAAAACAATAGATTTAAAAGATCATTTTTCAAAAACACAAAAAATTCTAGAAAATAAAAAAGAAATTTTTCCTTATGATATGCTAGGCAGAAGCCTAGCTTCTAATGCTTTTTATCCTAAAGATATTTACACACTTTTGCTTGAAAGAAAACTTTCGCATTTTTTATACTCCAAAGATTTAAATTTTAATCATGAAAATTTTGATGCTATCGTTTTACCAACAAGTCCTTTGCTTAATCAAGACATACAAAATTTAAGTCTTTTTAGACGCTATCATGAAAAACCCATTGTGCAATTTGACTTTATTTTTGATGAATATCAAATTTTAGAAAGCTTAGTATATGGGGCTGATGCGTTTATTGTATTTCCTAAAATGCTAAAAACTATGCAACTAAAAAAACTTTATAATTTTGCAATACATCTTGGCTTAGAAGCCATTTTTTATATTGAAAGCAAAAGCGATCTTAATAATGCTATTTTAGCAGGAGCTAGAATTTTTTTATTAGAAGATGAAAAGCTATTACCTTTGATACCAAAAAATAAAGCTCTTATAAGTAAAAATATCAAAAATCTGCATGCTTGCATAAAGGAGAGTTGATGGAGTATTTATACGCACCTTGGAGGGATGTTTATTTTAATAATAAAGATAAAAATTTTTGCCCTTTTTGTCATTGTAAGTATGAACTCAATGAAGATGAAAAACTTGGGGTAATTTTTAGAGCTAAAGAATGTTTTGGCATTATGAATAAATACCCTTATAGTCCGGGTCATTTCATGATTATCCCTTATGATCATTTAGAAAATATAGAAGATTTAAATAATGATACATGGCTAGAAATTAGCCATTTTGTGCGTATTGGAGTTAAAATTTTAAAAGAAAACTTTCATGCTAAGGGTGTTAATATAGGTATGAATTTAGGCAGTGCAGCAGGAGCTGGCATAGCGCCGCATTGTCATTATCATTTAATCCCAAGATGGCAAGGGGATACAAATTTTATCACTACCATAGGACAAACTAGAGTTTGTGGGAGTGATTTGGAAAAAGTTTATACCACCTTATGCAAAGCTTTTAAAGATTATGTATAAAGAAGTTGATTTTGAAAATTTTTTAAAATTTAATTTTGATCTTTTAATTGATGTAAGAAGTCCCAAAGAATACAAACTTGCTCATATAAAATCTGCGCAAAATTACTACGCACTAAATGATAATGAATTTGAAGAAATAGGCACACTTTATAAGAAAAATAAAGGCTTAGCTAAAGCAAAAGGCGCAAGTTATATTTGTAAAAATATGAGTGAACATATTAATAAACTTTATCAAAATTATAAAATAGGTTCTTTGGTGGGAATTTATTGCGCAAGAGGCGGTAAAAGATCAAAAGCTATTGCTTTAATCTTAGCTGAACTTGGTTATAGGGTTGTAAGATTAGAAGGTGGATATAAAGCTTATAGAAGTTATGTGAGTGAGTTTTTTACTAAAGATTTAAATATTGAGTTTTTATGTCTTTGTGGTAATACAGCAAGTGGCAAAAGTGATTTAATCCAAATTTTAGATAATGCTTTAGATTTAGAAAAACTAGCCAACCATCAAGGATCAAGTTTTGGTAAAATTTATGGAGAACAACCAAGCCAAAAAGCCTTTGAAGATAAGTTGTTTTATTTTTTAAAAGATTATACTCACAAAACTTGTTTTATAGAAGCTGAAAGCAGACAAATTGGAAATTTAACTATCCCGCTAAATTTATATAATAGTATGCAAAAAGCTAAGAAAATTTGGTGCGAGTGTGATATAAATTTACGCATTCAAAGAGCTTTAAAAAACTATACTCCAATGGATAAAAAAGTGTTTTATCAATGTGTTGAGAAAATCTCACCCTATATCAGTAAAGACTTCAAGATAAAACTTTGTAAAAATTATGAAGAGGATAATTTAGAACTTTGTGTAAAAATGCTTTTTGAATATTATGATAAAGTATATAAAAAACCTGCAAAAATTGATTATTTTATAAATAGCTCTAATTTAAATGAAGCTAAAAAATATCTTATGAGTTTAAACTCATAAGATTATATTTACAAAAATTACAAAAATAATACTTGAAAGAATTCCAGCAACTGGTAAAGTAATAACCCAAGCTAAGCCAATAGGTTTCATCATACCCCATTTAGCATCTTTATTAAACACCCCTATACCTAAAATAGCACCAATTAAAATATGGGTTGAGCTAACTGGAATTCCAAGTTGAGTTGCTAAAAGTATAACAATACTTGCACCAAGTTCAGCACTAAAGCCTGTTGTTGGCTTAATTTCTGCTAGTTTTGAACCAACAGTTTGAATAACTTCTTTACCTAAAAACCAAAGTCCAATAACCAAAGCTATACCAAACATAAGCATTACAGCAAATGGCACTGGCGAACTTGGATTAATGGTGTTGTTTTTAAGCACATCTAAAATCGCAGCAAATGGCCCAAGAGCATTAGCTATATCATTAGCTCCATGCGAAAAAGCAAAACTAGAAGCAGTAAAAATTTGAAACCACGAAAAAATCTTTTCTATAGTTTTATTTACTTCAGTTTTTTTCATCAATCTTACAACAGCCAAAGTAACTATATAAGCAAAAATAGAAATAATAGAAACTATCCATAAATTCTGCACCATATCTAAAGTAGAAACTTTATTTAAACCTTTAAATAAAAACATTGACGCTATTATTAAAGCAGCTATCCCTGCAACCAAAGGAACATGGAATTTCATTTTAGAAAAAACATCTATATTTTTTTCTTTTTCTTTTAATTCTTTAATTTTTAACTTATATTCACTTCTTTTTTCATCATCATCTAAAACAATGGCACTTAATTCTTTAATTTGCTCTTCTTGACTTTTGTTTTTTAAATTGATAAAAAAATTTTCTTTAAACTCTTTTTTTTCTTTTTTAATTTCTTTTATTTGCATATTAATCAAAGCCGAAGGTTGAAGTATTTTTTTATAAATATAAGCATAAATTAAATACGCCACAAGTCCACCAAGTAAAGGAGAAATAACCCAACTCATAGCTATTTTATAAATACCATTCCAATTTACCATAGAAAAAGCTTGGTCTTGATCAAAAAATACAAACCCCATAGCTATACTTGAACCTACAATACCACCTATAATGCTATGAGTAGTAGAAACTGGAAGTCCTTTTTTTGTTGCTATAAATAACCAAATACCTGAACTTAGCAAAGCTGAAAGCATAACACATACAAACACCATAGGATCAACACTATCTGGTAAAACCACTATACCACTTCTTATAGTATTAGTTACTTCCCCACCTGCAAACACAGCCCCACTTAATTCAAATACTGCTGCAATAATTAAAGCTTGCTTGATAGTAACTGTCTTAGCTCCCACGCTAGTGCCAAATGAATTTGCAACATCATTACCGCCAACATTAAAGGCCATAAAAATTCCAAATACACTAGCAAGAATAAATAATATCATGGAATTATTAGGAATGTAATTATAACCCCAAACAAAAAAACACAAAACGCTTACAATAAAAATAAAAAATGCAATGGTATTGTCTTTACTCAAGCATTCTCCTTAAGAAATTATTTTAAGAATATTTTAGTAACTTTTACTTATTTTTTTCTTTGATTTGTAAAAATTGTAAAGCAGATTTTACTGCTTGCATATAACTTTGTAAGTTTATTTTTTCATTTTTATAAGCCCTATCATAAGCTGTTCCATGATCAACACTAGTTCGAATTATGGGTAAATTTAAACTCGCATTAATACTTTTATCAAAATACAAAGCTTTTAAAGGTGCTAAAGCTAAATCATGATACATACTGACTAAATACTTGCATTTACTTAATGCAAAAGGAGTAAAAGCACTATCGGCCACTAAAGGCTCACTTAAAAAAATATTTTCCTTATAAGAAAACTCTTTTTCTTTTTGACTTAAAAAATATTCATTTTCTAAATTTTGTAAATTTAATGCATGATCTTTTAAAAATACATTTGCCATTCTTATGGCCTTTTTTATTTCTTGCTCTTCCTCTCCACCTATTACGCCATTATCGCTTGCATGAGGATTAAAACCCAAAACTCCAATTTTTTCAAATAAAGTGCATTGATAAAAATTAATTAAAAATTGCGCAAGCTCAAAAGCCTTAATTTCTTTATAAACATCTCTTAAAGGCATATGTTCAGTATATAAAGCCACAAAAAGCTCATCACACCCTAACATCATAATAGCATCTTGTTTGAAAAAATCTCTTAGTGCTTCAGTATGACCTTTATAGCTCACTCCTGCCATTTGCCAAGTTTTTTTATTAATCGGTAAAGTTACTAAAGCATCTAAAAATAAATGTGTGCAATAACTAGCTCCTTCAAAACTTAAAAAAGAATAAGCTCCACTTTTAGCGTCTAAATTTGCAGGATTTAACTCAAAATCAAAATCAATAATTTTACTAGCTTGATATGAAAACTCATAAATTAAAAAATTTTCTTTTTCTTCTTTAAAGGCAAAATGTGGTTTTAAAGCATTAGAAATTTCAACTAAATTGATTTTAGATTTAGGATTTATTTTTAAAAGTTTATTTGCTTTTTGAAATAATTCATAATGCACAAAATAATATGGCTCACAAATTTTTACTAGCTCATCATGACAAGCTAATAAAATTTGCATACCTATACCATTTAAATCTCCTATACTAATAGCAATTTTTTTCATCTTTTAATCAAAGCTTTCATTTGCAATATAGCTTTTTCTAAGCCTACAAAAACCGATCTTGCTACTATGCTTTGACCTATATTTAACTCTTCTATTTCTAAAATATCCACAATATTTTTTACATTTTTATAATTAAGCCCATGACCAGCTGCCACTCTTAAATTTAAACCCTTAGCCAAACTCGCACTTTGTTTTAATCTTTGGAGTTCATTTTCTAAAAGCTTTTTGAGTTCATTTTTACTTAAAATTAATTCAGGCAATGCATAGGAAGTTTGATTGATATTGGTATATAATGCATTATAAATATTAGCATACAATCCTGTATGAAGCTCTATAAAATCAGCATTTAAAGAAGATGATTTATTAATATCTTCTAAATTTGGATCAATAAATAAAGAAACTTCAATTTGCTCTTGTTTTAAAGCATTAATGGCTTCTTGTAGTTTTTTATTGTCTAAATTTAAACCACCTTCTGTTGTAAGCTCTTGTCTTTTTTCAGGTACTAAAGTAACGCGCGAGGGTTTGTATTTTAAAGCATATTCTATCATATCAATAGAGCATTCTAAATTCACTACACACTTGCAATATTTTAAGATATTTTCTAAATCAAACTCATTAGCATGACGACGATCTTCTCTTACATGGATAGTGATTTGATCAGCTAAATTTGCACTCAAAATAGCAGCTTCAAGTAAATCAGGATCATTTACTTTTCTAGCTTCTCTTAAAACTGCTATATGATCGATATTAACCCCTAAAAGCATAAGTTTTCCTTATAAGTTTTTTGCTATTATACTTTAAATTTTTTAAGGAGAGCTAGTGCTAGGTATTGATATGGGTTCAAATACATTAAGAGCTGTTTTGATGGATGAGAATTTTAATAAATTAAAAAGCGAAGAATTTATCATAGGAGCAGCTAAAAATATGCAAAATGACACCATTAGTGATGAAGCTATAGAAAAAATTTTTAGCGCTTTGAAAATCTTAAAAGAAAAAAATTATAACTTAAGTCAAGCTAAAGCAGTCGCCACAGCTGCTTTTAGAAAAGCAAAAAATACTAAGCTTATTTTTGAAAAAATTCAAAAAGAATTTAAACTTGATATAAAATTAATCGATGCAAAAACAGAAGCAAAACTAAGCGTTTTAGGTATGCAAGAGCGTCTTAAAGCTCTTAAACTTTTTAGAAAAGACTTAAGTTATTGTGATTTGGGCGGTGCTTCTTGTGAAATTTCAAATGATAAATTTAGCAAAAGTTATGATTTTGGAATCATTAGTTTTTATGAAAGAATGCATTTTAAAGCCATAAAACCAAGTGTTTATGTAAGATTTTTTAAAAAATATCCACAAAATCTTGTGCGTATTAAAGATGAAAAATTAAAAATTCATCTAAGCCCCTACCCTGCGCATTTAAAGCAACTTGCCTTAAAAGCTTTTAATCTTAGTAAAGATATAAAATTAAAAGGAAATTTTTTCATACTAAATTCAGGAGTACCTACCACACTTTGTGCTTATAAACAAAACATAAAATACAAAGACTACCTAGAAGAAAGTGTAAATGGTAAAATACTCAAACGCAAAGATTTTTTTGATTTTGCATTAAAAATTTGGAATTTAGAACAAGAAAAAGCTAAAATTTATCTTGGAGAAAATAGAAAAAAATACCTCATAGCAGGCTCAATGATACTTTTTGCTTTATTTAATAAGCAAAAGCTCATTGTGATTGATGATGGTGTTAGAGAAGGTGTGTGTATAGCACATTTTAAAAATATCAAATTTTAAAGGAGAAAAAATGAGTTTAAAAGATCAAATTTTAGAAGATATCAAAGAAGCTATGCGTAATAAAGATGATTTTAAAAGAAACACTTTAAGAACGCTTAATGCTAGCTTTAAACAAATAGAAGTTGATGAGAGAATCACACTTAATGATGAAAGAATATATAAAATCATTGCGAGTGAGATTAAAAAACGAAATGAAGCCGCACTTGCTTTTAGCAAAGGTTCTAGAGAAGATTTAGCACAAAAGGAACTCCAAGAAGTAGCTATTTTAAGTGCTTATTTACCAAAACAACTTAGCGATGAGGAATTAGAAAGTGAGCTAAAAAAACTTATAGAAAAACTACAAATTAGCTCTTTAAAAGAACAAGGTATTTTGATGAAAGAAGCTAAAACAGCTTTTGGTGCAAGCGTTGATGGTAAAAGACTTAATGAAACGGTAAGAAAGCTTTTAGCATGAAAAAAGTTTTAACACTTTGCGCCTTAGCTTTAAGCTCTTTTGCTTATACTCAATATGAATTACATCCTAGCTTTAAAGCTTATTTTAAAGACTGCTCTTTATTGATGGATAAATATTATTATATTAATTGTTATGATTATAATTATAAAGGTACTAAGGCAATTGCTTATAAACTAGAAGCTAAAATTTTAAATCAAGGACACATCAAAAAACGCCCAAAATTTAAAGATGATACTAATATTCCTAAAAAGTATAGAACTTATTGGGAGGATTATCTAAGAAGTGGTTATACAAGAGGGCATGTCGTGCCAAATCAATCCATGAATGCAACCTCACAAGCCCAACTTAGCACTTTTTTAATGAGCAATATCACTCCGCAAAAAAAAGATATTAATGCAGAAATTTGGAATGAAATCGAACAAAGAGAAAGATATTTAGCAAAGAAAAATAAAGAATTGGAAGTCTTAAATTTAGTACTTTATGATGATAAGCCAAAACGCATTAAAAACAACATAGCCATTCCTAGTTTTTATATCAAAATTCTTAAGGCTAAAAATTTCACTGAATGTTATAAAGTGCCAAATAATGATAATTTTGCAAGATTTGATAGAAATTATTTTAAGGAAGATTGTAAAAAATATATTGATTAAACTAGAAGCAACAAGGCTTCTAGTTTAGTTTTTACTCAACTTCAGCATCGATTACATCATCGTCTTTTTTCTTTTGAGCGTTTGGTTCTTCTTTTTTATACATATTTTCTGCTAATTTATGAGAAACTTCACTTAAAGCTTTCATTTTACCTTCGATTTCTTCTTTAGAAGCATTAGCATTTTTCAATGTCTCTTTTAACTCATCTAAGGCTTTTTGAATATTTGCTTTATCATCATCGCTTACTTTATCTCCAAGCTCACTTAAAGATTTTTCTACTTGATGTACTAAGCTATCAGCAGCATTTCTAGCTTCTACTGCCTCCTTGCGTTTTCTATCTTCTTCTTTGTGAAGCTCTGCATCTTTTACCATGTTGTTGATTTCTTCTTCACTTAGTCCGCTTGAACCTGTGATTTTAATCTCTTGAGCCTTACCTGTAGCTTTATCTTTTGCACTAACTGTTAAAATACCATTTGCATCAATATCAAAAGTTACTTCAATTTGTGGCATACCGCGAGGTGCTGGTGGAATTCCTTCAAGATTGAAATTTCCTAAAGATTTATTATCACGGCTAAATTCTCTCTCACCTTGTAAAACATTGATAGTAACTGCGCTTTGATTATCTTCAGCAGTTGAGAAAACTTGCTCTTTTTTAGTTGGTATAGTTGTACCTTTTTCGATGATTTTAGTCATCACACCACCTAAAGTTTCAATACCTAAAGAAAGCGGAGTAACATCAAGCAATAATACATCTTTAACATCACCTTTAATAACCGCACCTTGAATCGCCGCTCCAATTGCAACAACTTCATCAGGATTTACTGATTTATTAAGCTCTTTTCCAAAGGCTTTTTTAACTTCTTCTTGCACTAGTGGAACACGGGTAGAACCACCCACCATAACGATTTCTTTTACTTCACTTTTATCAAGCCCTGCATCTTTTACTACTTCATTAATTTTACTAATAGTTTCAGCAACTAAACCATCAATCATACTTTCAAATTTAGCTCTTGTTAGAGTTTTAGTTAAGTGTTTTGGACCACTTGCATCAGCTGTGATAAATGGTAAATTAATATTAGTTTCATTAGCTGAACTCAATTCTTTTTTAGCATTTTCAGCTGCTTCTTTTAATCTTTGTAAAGCCATTACATCGTTTTTAAGATCAATACCTGTTTCATCTTTAAACTCATTTGCTAAAAAATCGATTAATTTATTATCAAAATCATCACCGCCTAAAAATGCATTACCGCCTGTTGCTAAAACTTCTACAACATTATCACCTGTTTCAAGCACAGTAACATCAAATGTACCACCGCCTAAATCATAAACTACAATTTTTTCACTTTCTTTTTTATCAAGTCCGTAAGCCAAAGCTGCTGCAGTTGGTTCGTTGATAATTCTTAATACATTCAATCCTGCAATTTGTCCTGCTTCTTTTGTAGCTTTTCTTTGTGCATCATTAAAATACGCTGGAACAGTAATAACCGCATCTTCTACTTTCTCGCCCAAGAAAGCTTCTGCATCTTCTTTTAATTTCATTAAAACTTTTGCTGAAATTTCTTGTGGAGTATAAATTTTACCTGCTATTTCAATCGCACAAGCCCCATTTCTCTCTGTGATATGATAAGGTAAGCGATTTTTAGCTTCTTTTGCTGCTTCTTCGTTGATCATCAAACCCATAATTCTTTTTATAGAATAAATAGTTTTTTCAGGATTAGTCACAGCTTGACGCTTAGCGCTATCTCCAACTAAAACTTCTCCCTTATCTGTAAAAGCAACTACTGAAGGAGTAGTGTTTTTACCTTCTTTATTTGGGATAACTTTACTCTCGCCTCTTTCATATACACTCACACAAGAATTTGTTGTACCTAAATCTATACCTATAACTTTTGCCATTTTTTATCCTTTTTATTAAATTTTATTTTGCAACACTAACTTTTGCTGATCTAATTACTCTATCATTCATCATATAGCCCTTTTGTAAAAGTTGGACAATATGATTACTTTCATGATCGGCGCTTTCAACATGAAACATCGCTTCATGTAAATTTGGATCAAACTCACCATTTGCTTCTATTGCTTTAACCATATGTTTTTCAAGTTTTTTCAAAAGCAAGTCTAAAGTGTTTTGAACCCCTTCTTTTATTTTCAAACTTAATTCATCATTAGCTTCTACATTAATAGCCGCCTCTAATGCATCAACTACATCAAGCAAATCTTTAGCAAAACTTTCATTTGCATAAATTGTTGCTGAAATTTTTTCTTTTTCCATTCTTTTTTTGATATTTTCAAATTCAGCATTTGCTCTTAAATAAGTATCTTTTAACTCATTATACTCTGCTTGAAGTTTTTCTAATTCATTGTTTTGATTTTCTGAATTTTCCACTACTTCTTCTTGCATTTGCTCATTTTGCTTTTCTTCGCTCACGCAGCCTCCTTTATAATATTTAACATTGTTTTAAAATCAGAATACACACTACCAGCAAAAACCACATTAGATTCTTTGCCTAAAAATGTACTCTTAAGCTTTAATCCCATAAAACCCTCTTCAAATAAAGGATCAAATTGCAATTTATCGTTAAAATAAAATCCAATTTGAGGAGATAAAAGCTTAGCAAATTCATCATTTTGATAAATTTGATAAGCTTTACTCTCATTATATCTATAATAAACCATAGCTTCTTTTAGCATAGTTATTTTTTCCAATAACTCTTTAAACTCAACTCTAAAAGCTAAATTTTCAATACTTTTTAAATCAAGTCCTATAAGTCTTTGTAAGAAAACCAGACTATCTTGGCTAAATCTTAAAACCAACTCATTTTGTCCAAAATCAAGTATGATAAATTTATCATTAACCTTGGTAATATCTTGTAAAATAAGCTCATCGCCACCATAAACTAAGGTATAAATTTCAAACTTATCAAGCAAAAACTCTAATAATGCAAGATCGTTAATCACAATCTCATCTTCGCAAAGTTGCTCATACCAATAAGCCTTCATAGCACTAAAAGTTGGTATGCGACCACTGCTAATATGAAGTTGCGTTAATACACCCTCATCGCTTAATTTTTTAAAATAAACTCTTATAGTAGAAGCAGGTATGCTAACTTTATGATTTAACTCATTAGAACCCACAGGGTTATTACCCTCTAGATAGGTTTCAATGATAGTTTTTAAAATTAAATCTTTTTTACTATAAGACTTCACTATAAAACCTTAAATTTTTTATTTTAGCACTCAATGTTTTTAAGTGACAAAATAATTATACAACTTTAGTATAATAATGTCAAGTTATTTTTAAATAAAAATATTTAAAATTATTTAGTCTATATAACTAAAGTTTATTTAGCCATTTATATATAATATATAAAAACTTATTTTTCAGTTTTTTTAAAAGAAAAGATAATATAATTGCGTCTAGCAATATTTTTTAAAAGGTTTATAATAATGAAAAATCTTACTTTAAGAGAAAAGCAAGATCTTGAAGCTTATGTGTTTTCCAATATAGAAAGAAAAAAAATGGCTTTAAGTAGAATTTTAAAGTTATATTATTTAAGATTTTTTAGACTAGTTTTTTAATTTATATTTTCTCATACCCTCTTTTGTGAAAGATAAGTCTTTAAAATCAGGGGATGAGATTAACTCCATACAAGTTTTATCCAAATTTTCCATTCCACTTACTTGCATACTAGCTTGCAAATTTTCATCTAAATATAAATCAAAAATTACACAAGCTTGATTATTGACCTTGTAGAGAATTTTTCCACCTTTTTTCTCATCTAGTTCATACGCTTGTAATTTATCATTTTTATTCATTCTCTTAATTTCATTTGCAAAAGATTGATGCAAGGTATAATAAATCATAAAATCGCGCATAATATTTTTAATATCAGCAATTTCTTTTTTTAGTTTTGATAAATCTTTAGTGTATAAACTTATAAATTGCGTATTTAAGTATTCATTTAGACTTTTTTCGTTTAAATTTTCACACAATGGATAAATTTTAACCACAAAAGCCTTATCTTTAGCAAGTACTATATCTACACAAGCTTGTTTGTTTTGTTTGTATTCTAAAAATAAAGCTTGACTAGAGCTTAAATTTAGCGTGTTTTGTTTATTATAAGCAAAATCACTTAAATCTTCATAGATATTTGCATAAGAAAAAATTCCTATAAAAAGCAATAATAAATTTTTCATTCAAATAAATCTTTATGATGAATTTTTAAGTACTCTACTACTTCTAAGATCTCATCAACTCCTTCTTTTTGAGTATTTTGACAAACCTCATCAATACAATCAATATAAAGTCCAATTGCTTTTTCTAATTTTGCTCTTTTTACCCCGGCAAACAAAAGCATTGCCTCTAAAACTATGCTTAATTCATATTGTAAATTTTCTATTTCTTCTTTGAGATCATGATTTGTTTTCATTATTTTCCTTTAATTCTTTGCTTTTAATCAAATCTACAAATTGTGCTTTTATAAAATCATAATTAGAGCTATCTTTATACGCAGCAAACAATCCACCGCTAGCATTTTTATGCCCTCCCCCATTGACCAAACTTTTAGCCATCAAACTCACATCGATTTTATTATTTGCTCTAAAACTTAAGGTTTTTCTCGAACTAAGATCAACAAAAAAATCAAAATCAGGATTTTGCATTAAAAAATCATTTCCAATTACGGAAGTATTGCCTATATTTGAAGTTAATAAACCTTTACTTCCTTTATAAAATATACTAAATTTTTCTTTATTTACACTTAGTCTTTCTACTATAAATTTAGAAATTAAATTGCTTAAAGTATCATCATTTTCTTTTTTAAAAAAAGATTTTTTTAAGCCATGTAAATCATCATCTAAATTAATATGAGCATTTTTTTGATGAATGTATTTTCTACAAACATCAAAAAGATAAAAAAGATATTTGATATTTTCTTGTGCAAACATTACTCTATTGATTTCTTTTGCTCCAGAAACCATACCAAGTAGTACTTTTCCAAGTTCAAAATTCTCATCTTCACTCAACCAAATATCTACTGCATTTACCACATCTACAAATTCTGACAAAGCCTTATTTTCACCATAACATTTACTAAAAAAATCATAAACAATCTTAGTAGCACATCTTTTATCATCTAAAAAATACCAAGGATATTTTTGCATACATTCTAAGCCACTTTGATGATGATCTAAAAGTAAAAGTTTGATTTTTTTGCCTTCTATGGCTTTTTGAAAATCTTCACATTGACTTAATGTTAAATTTAAATCCGTGATTAAAATCACAAATTCTTCATTAGGATTTTGCTTTAAATCTTCTTCTATATTTTTAAAAATCACATTAAAATTTTCATTAATCTCTTTACCATAATTAGAATTATAAAAATAACAATTCTTAAAATAAAAATCTAGCACATACTGACAAGCATAACCATCTAAATCCGTATGTGAAAGATGATAAATTTTCATATTTTTCCTTTATAAATTATCAACTTTTATAATACCTTCTGTTTCAAATTTAGTATTTTCTGCAATCTCAGCAAAACTTAAGACCGTAATATTAATACCAAAATTAGAACAAATATCAGCGATAAATTTTCTAAGTTGCGGCTCAACACAAAGCAAGAAAGGTTTAATTCTTGTATTTGCCACACTTGCAAGTTCAGCTTTTAAAGCTTCTACCAAAGCACCAGTTTGAGCTACATTTATCATTAAATGATACGAACCATCTTTAAACTGCACATGCTCCATTAATTTTGCAGCTGCAGCTGCATCAAAAATATAAAAGCTAATTTGCCCTTTTTCATCCACATATAAATTTGTAATCGCTCTTGCTAAAGAAGCCCTTACATGCTCAATAATCATATCCAAACTCTTGCTTACTTCAGCTATATCACTAATTGATTCTAAAATTGTAAGCATATCTTTAATAGGAATATGCTCTTTAAGTAAAGCTTTTAAAACTTTTTGAATTAAACCTATGCTAGCAACCCTTAAACAATCATCTACCACGATAGGATAATCATTTTTGATTTTATCTAATAAATTTTGCACTTCTTGTTTAGTTAAAAGCTCTGAAGCATTAGCTTTTATAAGCTCACTCATATGGGTTGAAATCACACTTGCTGGATCAATTACAATATAACCATTTAGCGTTGCCTCATCTTTTAAGGATGATTCTATCCACAAAGCATCAGAATTAAAAGCAGGTTCTTTAGTAGCTATACCTTCGATAGGTTCAGTGATAAAACCACTATCCATAGCTAGATATTTATCAGGATAAATTTCAGCACTAGCTATACCTACACCTTTGAGTTTAAAAGTATATTCATTTGGTTTTAATTGCAAATTATCTCTAATTCTAATTTTTGGCATTAAAAAGCCTAAACTTTGAGCTATATTGCGTCTTGTTGATCTAATACGCTCTGTTAATTCACTTTCTGCTAACTTAATAAGTCCATAGCCTAATTCTAATTCTAAAATTTCTAATTTTAAAATATCTGTGATTTTATTTTCTTCTTCTCTTAAAATTTCTTCTTCGCTGCGTTTTTGAGGTTTAGCTTGCTCTTGCTCATCAGCTTCTTGAGATTTTTTAGCTGAAATTGCGTTAATTTGAATTTTACCCTCTTGCACTTGCTTTATCATATAACCAAGACCCAAAAATACCAAAGCCATAAAGCCCAAAGAAAAATGCGGTAAACCAGGTACTAAAGCAAAAATAAATAAAACAAAACCTACAATTAGTAGTGTTTTATATTCTCCCAAAAGCTGATTAATAGAACCTTCAGCAAAATTATCCTCATCTTTACTAGCACGCGTGATAATGATAGCAGTTGCTGTTGAAGTTATAAGTCCAGGAATTTGAGAAACAAGTCCATCACCTATTGTTAATATAGTATAAGTTGAGGCACATTCTCCAAGCTCCATATCATGCTGAAAATAACCTATCATAAAACCACCAATTAAATTTACAATAGTAATGATAATCCCAGCAACAGCGTCCCCTTTTATAAATTTAGAAGAACCATCCATCGCTCCATAAAAATTTGCCTCAGCTATGATTTCTTGACGTCTTGCACGTGCAGTTTTTTCATCAATCAAACCTGCATTTAAATCCGCATCAATAGCCATTTGCTTACCTGGCATTGCATCAAGAGTAAATCTTGCTTGAACTTCAGAAACCCTTGTGCTACCTTTGGTTACAACCATAAAATTAATTAAAACTAAAATACAAAAAACAACCATACCTATAACATAATTTCCACCAACAACAAATTCACCAAAACTTGCCACTATATCACTAACAGCAGCTGGACCTTGATGACCCTCGCTTAAAATCATACGCGTTGTAGCTATGTTAAGTGAAAGTCTAAAAAGCGTAATAATTAAAATCATAGTTGGAAAAGTTGTTAAATCTGTAGGTTTTGGTATATATAAAGAAATTAAAATAATTAAAACTGAAATTGCTATACTTAAAGCAAGAAAAAAATCTAAAACTATACTTGGTAAAGGTACTATAATAATAGCTAAAATTGCAATAATTACAGCTACTATAGTTAGACTCTTTGCCTTTAAAATAGGTGCAACAAGTGGAGCAATCCAAGGCAATACTAAGCTAAAAATATCCCTTTTAGCCATTATTTTGAATAATATCCTCTAGAGTAATAGAAACTAAAAAATCATCTATCTTATTTTGAAGCTTCACCAACACAGGCATAATTTTACAATTTTCTTCTTTTTGCGAAGGACAAATTCCATTACTACACTCAAATACATTGATAGATTTTTTCTCTACACTATTAATAATTTCTTTTAAAGTGTATTCACTTGGCTTTTTAACAAGCATAAATCCACCTTTAGCACCCTTATAAGATTTCAAAAGTGCGTCTTTAGCAAGTGCTTGTAAAATTTTCGCCAAAAAACTTTTTGGTATATCTAAAACACTTGACATGGTATCTACATCTTGTGGTTCTTGGGATTTTGCTATATGAATTAAAGACAATAAAGCATATTCGCTAGCTTTGGTAAATAACACTTTTTTCCTTTCATTGAAATATTAATAAACAATATCTATTTTTAACTTTAAATAAAAATTTTAATTATATCAAAAATATGTGTTGTTAAATATTAAATTTCTTATTTTTCAAATTTCAGCATTTTTTTTGTTTTTTTAGTTATAATTGCACTTTTTATTTTAAATACCGCTCAGGAGGTCTATTATGGCTTTAGATTCGGCTAAAAAAGCAGAAATAGTTGCAAAATTTGCTAGAAAAGAAGGAGATACGGGTTCTCCAGAAGTTCAAATCGCACTTTTAAGTGCAAGAATTTCAGATTTAACAGAACATTTAAAAATCTACAAAAAAGATTTTTCTTCTCGTTTAGGTCTTTTAAAGCTTGTTGGTCAAAGAAAAAGACTTTTATCTTATCTAAAAAGAAAAGATTATCAAGCTTATTCTAAATTAATCAGCGAATTAAATTTAAGAGATAAATAAGCCTAGTGCTTATTTATCTTTAATATATTTTATTTTAGTTATTTACCACTTCTTTAATTTAAGTTTTCAAAATTTCAATATTTTATTCACAAGAGTTTCACGATGTGATTTTAGCTTCTAAGTATCTAAAAATAGCACTTTAAGTTTTATGAGTAAAAATATTTTTCACATTTAATTTTATTGATTTTTAATGTTTTTTCACTTTTGCTATAAAAAACCCATCTGCATAATTATCTGGTAAAACTCTTTTGGCAAATGACAAGTCAAAATCATCACTTTTCGCATTAATGAAATTAACATTTAATAAATCAAAATCTAGTAATTCTAATTTAAAATTTTCATTTCTTAACGCATTTTCTAAAACAGCTTCATTTTCTTCTCTTAAAAATGTACAAGTACTATACACCAATTCCCCACCATGTTTTAAGGCTAGTAATGCTGAATGTAAAAGTTTTTTTTGTAAATTTGCTATTTTCTTAATTTCTTTTGTGTTTTTTTGTATTTCAAAACCCATTTTTGCAAAAGTTGAACAAGGCGCATCAAGCAAAATTTTATCAAATTTCAAAGGACAAGCTTTACCTATAGTGCGTGCGTCTTTTAAGAAGCATTTTGCAATTTTAACTTGATAATTTTCCATAGTTGTTTTTAAGGTAAAAAAGCGTGTTTTAGATAATTCACAACTTGCTAAATAACCTTCATTTTGCATAAAATTGGCCAAATTTAAACTTTTTCCACCAGGAGCTGCACACATATCTAATACACTCTCACCAGCTTTAACGCCCAAAGTTTTAGCACATAAATACGAAGAATAATTTTGTATATAAAACTTACCCTCATTAAAAGCATTCATTGAGCTTAATTTGCTTTTAAAAATACTAGGTATTTTATAACAATACAAATCAATTTTTTCAAATTTTATATTTTTTTCATTTAGAATTTCTTCTAGTTTTTCATTGTCAATAAGCAAAGAATTTCTAAAAATATTGACATATTTTTCTTGATTAAAACTTTGAAGGATTTGTTCTTTTTGCTCTTTTGTATAAATTTCATCTAAAGCTGTATTTAAATCAAGCAAGGCCATAAAAATCCTTTAAAAATAAATATGCAGCTAAAGAATCAAGTTTGCCATCTTTTTTCTTTAAATTCACTACACCAAGCTCTTGTGCGTTTTTAGAGCTAAAACTCTCATCAACAAAAAAAACTTCTTTATCAAAATCAAGTAAAGATATGAAATGCTCTATTCTTTTTCGCATTTCATCTTCACTAGATCCGCCCAAAGGAATTCCTACCACCAAAGTATTTACATCATAGTCTTTAATGTATTTTTTTACCTCATTTGCTGCTTGATTGCGGTTTTTTCTAATGATAGCTTCAAGCGGCATGGCCATGCTTTTATTAATACACAAAGCAACACCAATACGCTTTAAACCTATATCTAACGCTAAAGTATTCATATGTAAGCTCTTATTTTCACTCCAGAAATTTCCACCAGACCCTCAAGCTCATATTCATAAACTCTATCACCAAATTTTTTCAAAACTTTTTCTAAATCATTTTCATGCTTTAAAAAGCTTAACAAATCATCCTCGCTTTGCTCTTGATAAAGCTCTCCAAACATTTTTGCAAATTCCTCAAAATTATGAATTAAATTTGCTTTTTTTGTGGCTAAAAGTAAATTTGTTCCTTCACTTTCATCTTTCCTATGAGGTAATACATATATAGGTTTATTCATACTCAAAGCAAGCCTTGCACTTTGCATAGAACCACTTTTTAAATCAGCTTGAGCTATTATAACAACCTCACTTAAAGCAATAATAAGCCTGTTTCTTAATAAAAAATCATATGGCTTTGCTTTATATTTTGCTTCATTTTCACTTAAAGCTAATGCATTTTCATAAATATTTAAAATTTCATTTGTATTAGCTTTTGGATAAATCTCATCAAGTCCATTAGCAAATATGGCTATAGTTTGAGGATAAGCTATTTTAGCTGCTTGGATATCCACACCCAAAGCCCCACCACTTACTACACAAACCTTAGTCTTTTTTAACAAAGATACTAACTCAATGAGACAATTTTTAGTATAAACGCTCATTTTTCTAGAACCTATAATAGCTGCTTTTCTAGCATTTAAAAGTTCTAAATTGCCTTTATAATAAATCTTTGAAGGTGGATTTAAAAGATTTTTAAAATCTTCAATATTCTCAATAAATTTCATTTAAATATACAAGTTCAACTGAATTTAACAAATCTTTACTTTGCACCAAAGCTTTAAAAGTCTTTTCTCTTGGATGACCAATAGCTATAGCAAAACCTTTCTTTCTTGCCTCTTCTACTGCTTGTTTGAGTTGATTTTTAATATATGCTATATCATCTTCATTATCCAAAAAAACATCTCTAGCTATATAAGGCTGATTAAATTGACTTACTAATTTTTTAGCTTTAGAATTTCCTATGGTTCTTGAATCTACAAAAATAAAATCATTTTGTTTAAAAGCATTAAATAATTTTTCCATAGCCTGCTTATTTGCAGTAAATAAACTTCCTGTATGGTTGTTAATAAATTTTACTTTTGGAAATTGTTCTTTTACAAAAGCAATGCGCTTGCTTATTTTTTCCATATCATCACTAGGGTGTAAAGTGTTTAATTCTGCCTTGTCATATTTTATAGCAGCAAGAGGCAAATGCACCATAAAAAAGTCAAAATCCTTTGCAAACTCAGCTGTATAAGGATGGCGTTTATCAGGTGGAAAAAAAGATGGGATTAATTTTAAATTTGTTTTTTTAAGCATATCTACATGAGTGTGACTTGCCATATCATCTATGATAATTGCTAGACGAGGCTTGGTATTTTTTTGTACTAGAATTTGAGTTTTATTATCCTCGCTTTTATCTGATATATTTTGCTCTACATTTTTTGATTCTTTGCTTGTATTTTGATCTATTACTTCTAAAATTGAAGTTTGATTATCTTCTTTAGTTTGATTTAACTCTGTATTTACAGGGTTTAAATTTAAAATTTCACTAATATTTTTATCTAAAAATTCTAAATTTTCATTTTCTAAAGTCAAATTTATATCATTAAAACTAAAATTATTTTCTTGTTCTATTATAGGTAATGGTTCTTTTTTGTTTATTGTTTGATTGTAATCTAAACCTTTATTTTCTTCTTTTTTTAAAAACAAAGCTCCAAATGCAAAAAGAAAAATTCCAATTACAACAAGACAAAGCGCTAAAAGCACTTTGTATTTTTTATTTATAGTTTTCAAATTAGTTTTTATCTTTATCAACTAATTTTTTAGCACTAATCCAAGGCATCATAGCGCGAAGTTCGCGTCCTGTTTTTTCTATCAAAGAATCATTCATTAATTTACGCTCTACATGCATTCTTGCAAAATTCGCTCTTCTTTCTAAGATAAAATCTTTGGCAAAACTTCCATTTTGTATATCTTTTAAAACACCTTTCATAGCTTCTTTAGTTTCTTTGGTAATAATCTTAGGTCCTGTGATATAATCTCCATATTCAGCAGTATTAGAAACAGAATATCTCATATCAGCAATACCACCTTGATAAATCAAATCTACAATTAATTTCATTTCATGCAAACACTCAAAATACGCCATTTCAGGTTCATACCCTGCTTCAACTAAGGTTTCAAAACCAGCTTGGATTAAAGCACTAAGTCCTCCACAAAGCACCGCTTGTTCGCCAAATAAATCTGTTTCAGTTTCAGCTTTAAAAGTCGTTTCTATAAT